>DASZUI010000049.1:0-35909 GCA_035547675.1 Devosia sp. | reverse complement strand
GCTCGATGTCTCCATCCAGGCGCAGGTCCTCGAACTACTTTCCACTTTGCAGCAGCGGCTTGGCCGTGCGCTGCTCTTCATTTCCCACGACCTCGCCGTAGTTCGGCGCATGTCGAGCCGTGTCGCGGTGATGCGAACCGGCCGCATCCTCGAAATGGGGCCGACCATGGCGCTGCTGAGCACACCGCGCCACCCCTACACAAGGGCGCTACTCGCCGCGGCGCCGATACCAGACCCGGCACAGCGCAACCGGCTGCGGGTTGAGCACCTGGCGTCCGACTATCCCAGCGGGCCGCTGCTTCGGATCGGCGACAATCACTGGGTCGCCTCATGACGATCGGCATTGCGGCCTATGGACCCGACGCCGGCCGCGCCGTCCTCCGCGCGCTGGCCGCCGTCGAGGCGGTCGGGCGCGGCGCGATCGGCGGCTTCGTCAGCGCGGTGGCACTGTCCGGCGAGGGCGAGGTCCTACGAGCGGAGACGCAGCGCGGCGGGACGGCAACGCTTTTCGGCGACGATGCCAAGCTCGCAAAAGCCTTTGCCGAAGCGCGGATCGCCGCCGTAATGTCGAGCGGTCCTGACCGGCCAGCACCACTCAGGCAGTTCACGCCCGCGCGCACCGGCGTCGGCCTCGTCACCGGGCACCGCATGCCCAATACGATGGGCGCCAGCGGGCTGGCGCTGAACGAAGAGGTCCTCGAACTGATGTCCTCCGGGCTTTCGCCTCAGGAGGCCGTTGAGCGGGTGACGAAACAAAATCCTGACGTTGACGCGGGCCTGATCGCGTTGTCGGCGGATGGGCGGATATATATGGCCGATACCGTCCAAACGCAGCAGCGCGCGGACCGCGGCAGCTGGCATGTCGCCCTGGCTGACGGCTCGGCCGTTGCTGGTGCTATGCACAATGCCATTCTGCCCCACCGTCCGCTGGCAATGCTTGCCACCGAAGTCGCGCTTGACGTCATGGCGCCTCGAGATCGGCCGACCGGCTGGATTACGCTTGTCAGTGGCACGCCGCTATCGCTGGGGTCAGCGAATGCGGTGCATGCCGATGCGGCGGGCGCCGTGAACAAAATCGTTGTCTCGAACCCTAAATTCCTCGCCGGCCGCTGGAACCTGGGGGTGGGGCTTGAAACGCCCGTCATCAGCCACGGCCGTTCGATCGCAGTGATGCTCTATGAGCCCTACATGATCGCCGGCGACGGCCGCATCGAATCCGTAGACGGAAAAGATACGCTTATAGTCCCGATACGCAGCACTTAGCCGAAGTCTCGTAACTATCGGCATAAGCATAAAGCCGCTGCTAACTGAGAGCCACTAGCCGCGTGCGGGGCCTCGCGACAGGCGAGCCGCTCTGCGATCGCCCGTGGGCCAAGGTCGTCGTCCGCACCAATGAGCATTTACCAATCGTTTCGCCAGGGCAGTAGTCAGCGACCTCGTGCCTTCGCCAAGGTGCGATATCCGCCCGCTTCCCTGCGACGACATCGACACCTGCTGTCGCATGTTCGCGCCTGACGACATCCAAATCCTGCGTGCGATCGATGGCGAGGCGCTCATCAACAGGCAGACTGCACAATATTTAATCAATCCAAAATAGTGCCTAAATTCGTGCTTGCTGGGTGAGCGAAGTCATGTTTACTCTCTCGTTATGAGATGAGCGATGAGGGAGCGGACATGCGCACCGCCGCGAGAAATCAACTTCAGGGCGGTCTTGAGGACGTGCGGCGGCGCGGTTGTCGCAGTCGGCCTCGCTGGCCTCGGCCGCTTCCATCGCCATCGATCTTCAGCACCGATCCGGCGCGCGCATTTCCTGCGAATGACAACGATAGCAGCCGATCGAAGTCTGATCCGCTGCTAATGGCAGCTACACTCAATCACAAGCTGCCCCTGGCTCCATGAAACGAAAGACATCGACGATGCCGACCGATTTTTCCGACAATCCTGACAACGTTATCAACGCCGCATTCAATCGCCGCTCCTTCATGCGCGGCGCCGGCGCCGCTGCCCTTGCCGCCGGACCGGCGGGGGCTCTTGTCAATACGCTGGCGACCTCGGAGGCATTGGCACAGACCGCCAAGACGCTGATCGTGGCCGTGGACCAGGACGCTTCCTCGCTCAAGCCGGACACCTGGGGGCCGGTGCTCAACTGGCTCGCCAACCGGTCAATCTACGACACGCTCTGCGACTATGCATTGGTCAAGGCGCCCGACGGCAGCATGACCTACGATCCCAATACGCTCGTCCCCCGCCTGGCTGAATCCTTCAAGATCTCGGACGACAAGAAGACGGTCACCTGGACCATTCGCGACGGCATGAAATACGGTACCGGCCGCCCGATAGATGCGGCGGCGATCGCGAAATCGTTCAAATGGTACCTCGACCGGAAGGAGGTCGGCGGCAGCCAGGCCAAGGTGGACGGGCTGGCTGCGGCGACCTCCGTTGTCGCCGACGGCAAGAACGTCGTCATGACGCTGACCGATACCGTGCCATGGGGCGCCAGCGCCAACTACATCACGCTACTCGCAGTGATCGATGCCGACGAGGTCATGAGCCATGCGACCAAGGACGATCCGTTCGGGGTCAAGTGGCTGGAACACAATTCGACGCCAAGCGGCCCTTACAAGGTCGACAGCTGGACCGCCGGCCAGCAGATGGTGCTCACCTACCGCCCGGAATGGTATGGGCCGAAGCCTTCGATCGAGCGCGTCGTGTTCGTGATGGTGCCTGACGCCTCGGTGCGCTTCTCGATGCTCAAGCGCGGCCAAGTCCATATTGCGACAGGCCTCGAGTTCAAGGATCTCGCCACTATCAAGGACGACCCCGCCGTCGTCGTGGAATCCTGGACCAGCAATTCCTGGAACTATCTCGGCCTCAACTGGAAGCAGGCGGAATTCCAGGACAGGAACGTCCGCAAGGCAATCGCCTCGGCCATTCCAATCCAGGACATTATCGATACCGTTTATTACGGCTTCGCCGACGTGGCGAAGACCCCCTTCGGGCAGAAGGTCATTGGGGCGGACCCATCCGTCTGGCCCTATAGCTACGATCTCGACAAGGCCAAGAGTTATCTCGCGGCCTCCGCGTACCCGAAGGGTTTCACCACGACGCTCGCCGTGTCGAACGGAGACGTCAACACCGAGCGCACTGCCGAGCTGGTCGTCGAGGCGCTGAGCAAGATCGGCATTACCGTAAATATCCAGAAGCAGACGCCGGCGCAGTATTCGGATGCGCAGGTCGCCAAGTCGCTGCCCATGGGGATGTCCGGATTCCTGTCGTTCGTCCCCGATGCCGGCTACCACATCCTGTGGAACCATCTGCCCGACAGCTATGCGAATTTCTTCGGCTACTCCGATCCCGCGCAGGCAGAGGTGGCCAAGAAGGCGCTCTACATGGATCCCAACGATCCGCAGCGCATCGCCCTGCTCAAGCAAATGCAGCAGACGATGGCCGATGACGTTTCCCATGTCTACACCACCTCGGTAAAGGCAGTCGTTGCGCACAGTAAGAAGGTGACCGGTTTCGGCTATTATCCGGACTACGACACCGTGATCCGCTTCGACAACCTGACGATGGCCTAGGCTCGGTCATGGATGCCTCGTCCGAGATGGTGCCGCTGGTTTCGGTCCGAAAGCTGCGGGCCAGCCTCGGCAATGGCGCGGGTGCGTCGGAAGTGCTCCGAGGCGTCAGCCTCGACATCGCTCCCGGCGAAATCCTCGGCCTTGTGGGGGAAAGCGGCAGCGGCAAGACAATGACGGCCCTGTCGATGCTGCGCCTGTTGCCCCCGGCAATCGAAATTCGGGCAGGCAGCATCGACTTTGCGGGGCGGGACCTTCTTGCTCTCAAGCCCAGTGAGTTGCAGGCCGTCCGGGGCGGCAAGATCGCGATGATCTTCCAGGACCCGGTCCGGCACCTCAACCCGGTCTTCACCGTCGGCCAGCAGCTCGAGGCCGTCATCAAGGCGCATAGCCGGCAGAAATTGTCGAGGGCCGATGTCGAAGCCCGTGCCATCGACCTGCTCGACCAGGTCAAGATCGTCAACCCAAAGGAGCGGCTGCACTCTTATCCGCATCAATTCTCGGGCGGGATGGCCCAGCGCGTGATGATCGCGCTGGCGCTGGCCGGCTCGCCGGATCTGTTGCTGGCGGACGAACCTACCTCAGCACTCGATGTAACGGTTCAAGCGGAGATACTGCTTCTGTTGCGGGGGATCGCCCGGCAACGCGGCATGGCGATCCTGTTCATATCGCACAATCTTGGCGCCGTATGGCAGCTCTGCGACCGGGTGTGCGTGATGTATGCCGGTCAGGTCGTCGAAGATGCCGCCACCGACGTCATCGTCAGCCGGCCAAGGCACCCTTATACGCGCGCGCTCATCGGTGCCCTGCCGCGGCTTGACCTCAGCCGGTCCCGGCTCGCCAACATTCCCGGAGCCATGCCGCTGCTCAACGATCTACCCGGCGGATGCGCGTTTCACCCGCGCTGCCCGCTGGCCAGCACGAAGTGCGCGGTCGAAGCGCCGGCGCTGCGTCCGGTGGGGACGCGCCATCTCGCCCGCTGCCACTATGCGGAAAACGTGCTCCCGATCACGGAGGCGGCCCGATGACCGAAATCACCGCGTCAACCAATGTAGCGGCGAGAATCAAGCCGCTGCCGGTGATTGAAGTCCGCGGCGTCACCAAGGTGTTCCGTGCCGGCGGCACATTCGGCGCCGCGCACCTCGTTACGGCGGTCAAGAACGTCTCCTTCGAGGTCATGCCTGGGGAAGCCTTCGGGCTGATCGGCGAATCCGGGTCGGGGAAGTCCACGCTCGGCCGCCTCATGCTACGTCTCGAAGAGCCGACCGATGGACAAATCCTGTTCGCGCGTACCGATATTGCGCATCTGCCGGCGCCCCAGCTCCGCCGGCTGAGGGCCGGGATGCAGATGGTCTTCCAGGACCCGTTCAACGCCCTCAACCCATCCATGACGATCCGCCGCGCACTGGCCGAGCCCTTGCGGATCCACCGCAAGCTGCGCGGCACGGCCCTGGAGGCCGAAATCAAGCGACTGCTCGAAATGGTCGGCCTGCCGGCCTCCGCGCAGGACAGGCTGCCACGCGAATTCTCCGGCGGTCAGCGGCAGCGCATCTGCCTAGCCCGCGCGCTCACCCTCGAACCCAGGCTGATCGTGCTCGACGAACCGACCTCGGCGCTCGACGTCTCGGTGCAGGCGCAGATCATCAACCTGCTGCTCGATCTCAAGCGGGAGCTCAACCTGACCTACATTTTCATTTCTCACGACCTGTCGGTCATCGGGCAGGTCTGCGACCGAATCGGGGTTATGCGGTACGGCGAGATGCTGGAAATCAGCAGCCGCGACCAGTTCATAACGGCCCCGGAGAACGACTATAGCCGCACACTACGCGACGCCGTGCCAGAGATCGGCCGGCCGCTGCCCGAATATGTGGGCGAAAGGGTCTCGTAATGGCTGTGCTCTTTTACGCGATACGGCGCGTCGCCTGGACCGTTCCAACCCTGATGGGCGCGCTGATCGTCATCTTCTTCCTGACGCAAGCCGTGCCCGGCAACGCCGCGCTGGCACGCGTCGGCCAGTCCGTGGATCCGCAGACCATCGCCGCGGTCAAGGCGTCGATGGGTCTCGACAAGCCGCTGCCAGTGCAGTTCCTCATCTATGTACAGCATGTACTGCAGGGCAATCTTGGCCATTCCTGGAAGACCGGTAATGATGTGACGGCCGATATCGCCCAGCGCCTGCCGGCAACGATCGAGCTGGCGCTGCTGACGCTGCTGGTCACTGTGCCGACCGGCATCGGGCTGGGAGTGCTCGCGGCAAGCCGGCCGGGAAGCGTCGTCGACCGCCTCGTCCAGGCTTATGCGCTGCTGGGGATGGGTATTCCCGTCTTCTGGCTGGGTATGATGTGCATTTTCATCTTCTACTTCCTGCTCGGATGGCTGCCACCGCCTTCGGGGCGCCTCGATATCCTCGATATCGCCCCTCCCTATGTCACCGGCCTCTACACCATCGATAGCCTCCTGGCCGGTAACTGGGCCCTGTTCGGCAGCGTGATCTCGCGTCTGGTCATGCCGGTAGGATGCCTCGCTTTTGTCTCGGCGGCCCCGCTGGTGGTGATGGTCTACAACATCATGGGCGTGCAGATGCGCAGCGACTACGTGCGCGCCGCGACCGCCGCCGGTATTCCGCGCGGCCAGATCGTACGACGCTTCGCGCTCAAGAACATCATGATCCCGGTGCTGACGATGATCGCTCATCTCACTCGCCTGCTCCTCGGCGGCACCGTGCTGGTCGAAACGGTGTTCGCCTGGCCGGGCATCGCCCGCTACGCGGTCGAGAGCATGCAGGTGGCCGATCTGGCGCCGCTGCAGGCGGTGGTTCTCATCATCACCGCGGCGACGCTGATCATCAACCTGCTCGTCGACATCAGCTATTTCTGGATCGATCCACGGGTGAAAGTGGCATGACAACGCTGGAAGCCGAAGCACCGGTTGAGCTGGCGGCGAGGCCGGCGCGCAAGAGCAAGATCGCCATCAGGCGCTGGCCGCTGCCGCTCGTCGTCGGCGTCGCCATCCTGGCATTCTGGATTGTTGCCACGATCATCGTTCCGCCGATCGTGGGGCGCAGCGCGACCGACGTCGTCTATGGCAGCAAGCTCGTGGCGCCGTCGGCACAGTTCTGGTTCGGCACGGACGATCTCGGGCGCGACCTGCTGGTGCGCACGGCGGTCGCCTTCCGCTACGATATCACCGTGGCGCTGGTGAGCGTGCTCGCAGCGGCGGCGATGGGCCTCATCATCGGCGCCATTGCAGGCACCGCCATCGAATGGATCGATAATCTCGTCATGGGGATCGTCGATGTGATTTCGGCCTTTCCGAACTTCGTGCTGGCGCTGGCTCTCGCGGCCGCGTTCTCGCCCTCGCCGTTGACGCTGATCCTTTCGATCGCGGTGGTCTTCATGCCCTACTACGCACGCACCACCCGCGCCGTCATCCTCACCGAAAAGGCTAAGCCCTATGCAGATGCGGCGCGTGCCATGGGGTTCCATCCAGCGCGGGTGGTCTTCGTCCACCTGCTACCCAACAGCGTGCCCTACACCATGACGCTGATCGCAACCGACGTCTCGGGCGCCATTATGGTCACCTCCGGACTGAGCTTCCTCGGCTTTGGGGTGCAGCCACCCGATGCCGAATGGGGGCTGATGATATCCGAAGGCAACAGCTTCATCATCAGCGGCCAGTGGTGGATGTCGTTCTTTCCCGGCCTCGCGGTGCTGAGCCTGATCTGCGCCTTCCTGCTGATCGACCTCGGCATCCGCAAGATGCAGCAGAAATTCTAGCGATCGGCGTGCTCGACAGCACCGCTTCGGGCCGCCGCGAGCCCTTCCCAACCCCAGATGAAAGATGGCGTAAAATGAGCCAGGTCATGCAACAAAGCCGCGAAATAAAATCGGACATCTGTGCGATGTCCGGCGCCGAGCAGGCGAGGCTCATTCGTTCCAAGCAGGCCTCGCCTACAGAAGTGCTGGATGCGGTGCTCGAGCGAATCGGAAAACTGGAGCCCAAGCTGCACGCCTTCTGCACGCTCACCGAGGACGTCGCCCGCGCCGACGCCAAGCGGGCCGAGGACGCGATCATGCGGGGTGAACAACTCGGCGCGCTGCATGGCGTACCAATCTCCATCAAGGACCTGATCTGCACCAAGGGCATCCGGACGATGTCCGGTTCGAAGGCCTATGAAAACTTCATTCCGGAGGAAGATGATATCGTTGTCGAACGCGTGAAGGCGGCAGGCGCCGTCATGCTCGGCAAGACCAATGTCGCCGAACTCGGCTATGGCGGGGTCGGCTGGAACATGGTGGCTCCCGTGACCAGCAATCCATGGGACCTGACCAAGACATCGGGCGGCTCGAGCGCCGGCAGCGCGGCGGCGGTCGCCACCGGCATGGGCGCCCTCACCTTCGGCAGCGATGGCGGCGGCTCGATCCGCGGTCCCAGCAATTTCAACCACCTGTTCGGCATGAAGGCATCCTTCGGTCGGGTGCCGCTCTATCCCGGCTGCCGCGACGAGCGGTATCCCGGTGTATCGAGCTGGGAGACCATCGAGCATATTGGTCCGATGACGCGCACTGTCGAGGATTCTGCGCTGCTGCTTTCGGTCGTCGTGGGGCCCGACATGCGCGATCGGCACTCCCTCCCCGCGCCCGACTTCGACTGGATGCAGGTCATCAAGGAAGAGTTCAAGGGCAAGAAGATCGCCTACAGCCCCGACTTCGGCTACGAAATGGTCGACAACGAAATCCGCGAGATCACGGCCAGGGCGGCCAGGGTCTTCGCGGACGACCTCGGCTGCGAGGTGGTGGAAGACACGCCCCCCCTCCCCGACATGGGTGAATCCTTCTGGGCCATCGTGATGCGCGATTCCGACCTCGTCGGCATGCGCAAGCTGATGGACCAGGGCCTGCTGCAAATTCCTCACCTCGTCGACGGCCTGCAGCGGCAATGGACGGCGGAGGATTTTTCCGAAGCCAACAAGATCCGCCAGTCGACCGTCAACGTCATGTGGCGGTTCATGAGTAAATACGATCTTCTACTGTCGCCGGTTTCGTCCAATCCTGCCTTCGATCATGGCCTCTACGGACCGAAGGAAATCAACGGCAAGCCCGTGACACGCGGCGATTCACCGCCCTTCACCTCGGTCTTCAACTGGACCGGCCAGCCGGCTGCGAGCATTCCGGCAGGCTTCACCAGGGCGGGGCTACCGGTTGGCCTCCAGATCGTTGGGCGTCACCTTGATGATCCGATGGTGATGCGGGCCGCCGCGGCGTTCGAGGCCGCACGCCCGTGGAGACATATCTGGCCGAAGATCGTCACCGAGCTGAACTGAGCTCTCCGAGGGAAGGGCCACGGTCCTTCCCATCCCGGATCCGGAGAAACCGAAAAGAATGGAATTCCACCTTGCCTCCCTTCCCGAGATCGCAGGCGGTCTCCGGAGCGGCAGGCTCGACCTCCTCGCCTATATCGCCGAGATCGCCCGTCGCGTCGAAGCGACAGATGCAGAGACGCGGGCCCTGCTGCCTGAGCCGGGCCGGCGCGAGCGGCTGCTGGCCGAAGCCAGGGCCCTGCTCGCACGCTATACCGGCCCGGCCAAGCGCCCGCCGCTCTTTGGCGTGCCCATAGGCATCAAGGACCTGCTGCGCGTCGACGGCTTCGAAACGCGGGCCGGTTCCTACCTGCCGCCCGAGGCGCTGGCCGGTCCGGAAGGCACGCTGGTTCAGCGGATCCGGGAACTCGGCGGCATCATCCTCGGGAAGACCGAAACGGACGAATTTGCCCATAGCGAGCCGCCGGTGACACGCAATCCCCGCAACCTCAAGCATTCGCCGGGCGGCAGTTCGGGAGGCTCGGCAGCATCCGTTGCTATCGGCCTTTGCCCCATCGCCATTGGCACCCAGACCTTCCGCTCGATTATCGGGCCGGCATCGTTCTGTGGCGTAATGGGCTACAAACCATCCTGGAACACCATTCCGTCCGATGGCCTCGTCTATATGGCGCCATCGGTCGATACGATTGGCTTCCTCGCGCAGGATCTGCCGAGCATAATCTCTGCCGCCGAACTGCTCGCGCAGGTGAGGCCGGCCGCTGGTCTAGCCAAGCCCGTGCTCGGCATACCAATCAATATGCAGAACCAGGCCTTGCACGATTACGCCCAGGCCGCCTTCGCCGAGCAGATCGAAGCCCTTTCCTTAGCCGGCTTCACCATCAAGCCCGTGGCGGCTTTCGATGATGACTATCTCAATGAGGTTGGCCGCCAGGTGGGCGTGCTGCTTCATTATGAAATGTCGCGTTATCACGCCGATTGGTTCAGTAAATATAGCCATCTCTACCGCCGCCGCACCCATGACGGAATTGCCGCCGGCCTGAAGACCTCCGAGGCCGAATATGCTGCTTCCCAGCAATTCCAGGCCGAGCATCGGCAGAAAATTCATGCGCTTATGGACGAGGCGAACATCGATCTTTGGGTGCTTCCCGGCAGCAATGGAGCGGCGCCGGAGAACTATTTCGTCACGGGTTGGGGCGAGCAGACGGCGAGTTGGTCGCTGGCGGGACTAGCAAGCATCTGCTTTCCGGCAGGAGTTGCGCCCAATGGCTTGCCGCTCGGCTTGCAATTCATTCCACGCTATGGCGATGACGCGAGGCTACTCGGCTGGGCAGGGCAAGTCGAGCCGGTCTTTGCCGCGGTTCGGGCACGCCTGGCAGACGCCGTATGAGTGAGGCCCGCGCGCCCTCCCGTCTGCTGGCGCGGCCAGATCCTTTCGGATAGTAGTGCGCCCAAGAAAATCCCATATGTTCCGGTGCATGGGGTAAGGGGGAATCTTGCCGGATTCGGCCAAGGACCGTGGTCGCCCAATACGCGTCGAGGATGTGGCACGCGCCGCAGGCGTATCGCCGATCACCGTTTCGCGTGCGCTCAGCGCGCCGCACAAGGTGCGGTTGGAAACGCGTGAGCGTGTGGCTGAGGCTGTTGCGAGCACCGGCTATATCGTCAACTCCATCGCCTCGACGCTGAAGTCGGGGCGGTCGTCGATCGTTACGGTTTTCGTCGCAAGCATGCAAAATCCGCATCTCGCTACCACCGTTCAGGGCATCATCGATGCCTTTAGCGGCAGCCGCTTCCACCTGATGTTCGCCCAGACCGGCTACAATGACGAGCTCCATCCTGAGATCATCGAGCCAGTGCTCCCGTTTCGACCGGCGGGTATGGCGCTAATCGGCGTTGGATGCGACCGGGCGACCCGCAAGGCACTACTCAACCTCGATCTGCCGGTGGTCGAAACGGGCGAGCGCTCACATCCGATTGATATGCAGGTACAGATCTCGTCCTTCGAGGCGGGTCGGCTGATGGGTGAGCATTTCGGCCGGCAGGGCTTCGCCAGGGTGGCGTTCTGCGGGCACACGCTAGGCCACGGCGCAGAGCGACTGCGCGGTTTTCACGCAGGGCTTCAAATCTTTCGCCTGCGCCCCGAATTGGTGTTGCCCATTGAAGGTGCGCAATCCTTCGAAGATGGCGTTTCCTCGCTTCGCCACATCCTGTCGAAACTGTCCGAGTGCGATGCGATCTTCTACGGAACCGACCTGCTCGCCATGGGGGCGCTGATGGAAGCTCGCCATGGCTCGGCCGATGGTCTTAAGCTCCCCGCCATCGCCGGTTATGGCGACCTCGATTTCGCCGAACATCTCGTCCCTGCGCTGACGACAATCCGTGTGCCCAATTATGACATCGGGCGCAGAGCGGGCGAAATGCTCCGCCGTCGGCTCGAAGGCGAGACAGTAGAGGAACCGATTGTCCATCTACCAGTGCAGCTGCTGGCGCGGGAAAGTACGGCGAATTCGGTGCATCAGCCCCGTGCCATGTACTGACACGTGGCGCAAACCTGAGGCGCCAGCCTTCCGGCGAGAGCGGCGATCGATATTTCGTGTGCCGACACGGCAAGAACGATGGTCCCCTCCCGGATTCCTGGACCGGTGACTGAGAGTTTTCTTGCTATGATCGCCCGGTATGGAGGGGCGATAGCCGATGAAGAGGTCCAAGTTCTCAGACCAGCAGATCGCGTTCGCGTTGAACCAGGCGGAAGCGGGCACATCCGTCGAGGAGGTGTGTCGCAAGATGGGGATCAGCCAGGCGACGTACTTCAACTGGAAGAAGAAGTTCGACGGGCTGCTGCCGACCGAGATGCGGCGACTGAAGCAGCTCGAGGACGAGAACGGCCGACTGCGCAAGCTGGTGGCGGACCTGAGTCTCGACAAGGAGATGCTGCAGGACGTGATCCGCCGAAAACTGTGAGGTTGGTCGCAACGCGAGCTGGTGGCGCAGTTGTGCCGGGAGTGGGATGTGTCGATCCGCCGGGCCTGCCGGGTCCTCGAGTTCGACACGTCGACCTACCACTACCGGGCGCGTCGCCCCGACCAGGCCGGCATCGAGGCTCGTATCCGGGAGATCTGCGCGACGCGGGTGCGCTATGGCTACCGGCGCGTGCATGTGCTGCTGCGACTGGAGGGCTGGGCGATCAACCAGAAGAAGACGCGCAGGATTTACAGCGAGTTGGGTCTGCAGCTGAGGAACAAGACACCGAAGCGCCGGGTGAAAGCCAAGCTCCGGGAAGATCGCCAGGTGCCGGTGCTCGATCCGCGGTTCAGCTATCGCGGCGAACACGTGGTCGCCGCGCTCGAACGGGTCTGCTCCCGGATCGTCCACCCTGAATAGCCCCGAGTTTTCTAGACACATTCGGGGTTCATCTTTGTGCTGCCGTTCGAACTCGACGGGTGGCAGCATGCCGTTTCTGACGTGCTTTCGCTTAGGGTTGTAGAACATCTCAACGTAGTCGAACACGTTCTGGCGGGCCTCGGCCCTGGTTCGATAGGTCCGGCGGCGTATGCGCTCGCGCCTGAGCAGATTGGAGAAGCTCTCGGCGACGGCGTTGTCGTGGCAGTTCCCACGGCGGCTCATCGGGTGCTCCAGCCTGTGCGCTCTGAGGAAGGCGGCCCAGTCCATGCTGGTGAACTGGGAGCCCTGATCCGAATGGATCTGCACCTTGTCCTCTGGCTCCCTGCGTCGCACCGTCATCAGCAATGCGTGCAGGACCACGTCCGTCGTCTGGCGGCTCTGCATCGACCAGCCGACGACACGGCGTGAGAAGAGGTCAATGACCACGGCCAGGTAAGCGAACCTTCCAGCGTCCTGATGTAGGTGATGTCGGTGACCCAGACCTTGTCCGGCGCGTTGACGTCGAACTGCCGGTCCAATGTGTTGTCGACGACCATGGACGGCTTACCGCCATAGCTGCCCGGCCGGCGCTTATAGCCGGTCTGGGGCTTTTACACCGGCCAACCGGGCCAGCCGCGCAACGCGGTTCGGGCTGCAGGTCTCGCCCTGATCCAGCAGATCGTCATGCAGCTTGCGATACCGTAGAGCCGTGCCGCCAACCGAGAGGATGGTTCCGTGCTTCCGTCGCCGCCTTCGCTGCGTACCCGCGGCGCAGCGCTGGCGCGCATCTTGCAGTCGCTGCCAACTGTCGGCTTGGTTGAAGAGGTCGCGGGGGACCGGCACTAATGGCCAATCGTTGACCTCGGAGGTCATCGTTGACTGTTCGCGCTATGTGAACCGCATTCCGCACATTGACCCCCGAAAGACGCATCGCTCAGGTCGAGGCCGGAGTCGTCAAGGATCAACTGAACAGAGCCCTTGAACCATATGGCCTTTTTTCGCGCCGGCGCTTTCGACTTCGAACCGGGCCACGATTGGCGGCATGATTTCTACTGACGCCTGCCGTCCTGTCGACGGGCACGTACTTGGCGAATTTGTCCAGGCCAGCGGCGTGACGATCTTCCTTGGACAATTCGTAGAAGCGCGCGCGAGCCACTCAGGCGTCTGCTGTGCCGTCTTGCCCTTTCCAAAGGGCCCGCACCGGCGCTGGCGACCTCACCGCGAGGCATACTGCCGCGCTCGCCGGATGACTAGGTCAATGTTGGCCACGATCTGAGCCATGCTGTCGACCTGATCCTTATCGGCGATATTCGGAAAGGCGGCGACCTCATAGAGGAAGCGCTCCAGCCACGGCGCGTCGATCGGAATTAGAATACGCCCATCGGCAATGGCGAGGGAGGCCCGGCCGAAGCGCTCGATCTTCGAGGCGCTGGGCCTTTGCGCGATCTTGCCGTCGCGGTCGATCGGCTCGTCGGTCGCCGTGGAAGCGACCAGGTTGCGATAGCCTTCACGACGTAGCTCCTGATAAAGCCCCATCCCGGCGCCACGCTCGTCGACGACGATAAGGGCAGGCTTGTCCCGTTTGCTTTCGGCCTTGATCGTCGCGCGAACCTCCGGCAGTTCCAGATGAACCGAAATGACTCCGATAAGATAAAGGACATCCACGCCCCGTTTTTCGCGGACGAGCCCCCATTTCGTGCACACACTAGCGTTGCCGCTTACGGTCGCTCCAACATCCCAAGAGTGGACCGTGAGTTCGAACTTGGGCAAGTCGGCGGGATCATAGCGATGAAATTTTTCGACTGATAGCATGCCGGAGCCTCCGGCTGTCGGTCGCTGCTGATACTGCCCGTCCCAGACGTGGCGAGGTTGTCTGGCCCTGATCGCCTCGGCGTCTGAATGACTCAGTCGTTTCGGATTGAGTACGTCGCCGGTTTTCCGCAGCATAACGGTTCTGCCGTCATGCACAAAGTGCTCCCTCTTCTCCGCGATCAAGGGCAGCTTGAGCACGAAGTCGGCCTGCGGCGCCAGCGTTGCGGATAGGTCGTCGGGGGCGAGACGATGCATGACCAGAATGAGCGCGCCCCTTGTCGGGTCATCAAAGCGCGTCATTACAGAACTCGCCACCCACGACCTTATCCGTTCCTTCGCACGCTCCGAGCTGGCCTCCTCCGGCTGCATTGGGTCATCGATGATGATGTTCTCGGCCCCGAACCCGGTGATATCGCTGCCTATTGAGGTCGCATAGCGGTGCCCACCCTTGGTGGTGCTGATGTGGTCGACGGCCCGTTTGTCGAGCAGGGTCCAAGGAAAGATGCGACGGTAGACTGCGGATTCCATGAGCTTGCGAGCGAGCCTGGCATGCTCGTGTGCAAGATCGTCGCCATAGGAGATGGTGATGAATTTCTCGCCTGGATCACGACCGAGCCGCCAGGCGACATAGAATATGGAGACCATCATCGATTTCATGTGGCGCGGTGGCAGGTTGATGACAACGCGCCGATATTTCCCATCGGCGATCCCCATCATCAGCCAGGCCATAAGGTCGAGATAATCAGCGCGATCCAGTTTACGGGTTGGGTGCAGCACCGGGAAAGCGAGTACGACAAAGCACCAGAAATCGCACCGGGCCAGCATGACCAGTTCATCGACGGTCGGCCGCAAGCGATCGTCAACAACAGCTTCGGACATCACCGCCTTCTTACTCTGAGGCGTCAGGCGTGTAGATCTTTTCGAAGCGGGCGAGCATGTGCCGCAATGCTTCATCATCGATCTTGGACGGATCAATCGGTTCTTCGAGGTTCGCCTCGTCGCCGGCCTTGTCGATGGCGAGACATTGGATGAGCAGCCGCATCGCGGCCATGTCACCATCGAGCGCCATCGCGTACAGCCTGCGCACGAGCGCTTCGAGCTTGGGTACCTCGGAGACACCGTGAGCGGTTTTGAGCGTGACTCGGCGTCTAGCCTCCCGCTCGACCAGATCCTGGAACGTCGGCGAACCCTTAGGTCTTCCAGCCGGGTTGCCTGAAGCACCGGGCTTGAACTGGTGCTCGAGCGGCGGGCGACGATAGCCAACGCCGCGCGAATTCGCGCTCGGGACATCGTCTTCGGGGCGCTCAGTCATTCCCGTACCTCTTCGGCGCCATCCCGTGCACGGCGCGCAGCGACCTCGGCAAACGCTTCTCCGGTTTCCGCCAGGGTAGCGGCAGAACCGGTCAGCGCCTGCCAGCGCTCGATGGCGACATCGCAATAGCGGCCGTCGATCTCGATGCCCCGGCACACGCGCTGGGTGGTCTCCGCGGCAAGCAGGGTTGACCCTGAGCCCAGGAAGGGGTCGAGCACGATCTCGCCGCGATTGCTGATGTCGAGGAGAGCGTCCTCTAACATCACCCGTGGCTTTACCGTGGGGTGGTCGTCCGATTGGGCGCGTGCTTCTGATCCCAGGCTGGAGCCGCCCGGATAAGTCCACACATTGGACCGCCAGCGACCAAAGGCGCCGAGTTGGACGTTGTTGACATGCGGCGCGGTGCCGCTCTTGAAAACCGGCAGAAATTCGTGCTGCGACCGCCACAAACTGCCCTGGCCTCCATTGGATTTGCGCCACACGACAATGTTCAGGAGGGTGAGCCCCAGTGCGCGGCCCACGGTCAGCACGAGCTCCAAGCTACGCCAATCAATGAAGGTGGCAAGCAGGCCTCCCTCAACGACAACGCGTGCCGCAGGCTCCATCCACTTTTGATTGAACTCGAAGAATTCCTCACGGCTCAGCTCGCCATGTGCCATGACGAAGTCGCGATGATGGGCTTTGCTCGTAGTGAACCCCACATTCGGTACATTGAACGGGACATCCGTCAAAGCAAGGCGTGCGAGCTCGTTCTCCAGGAAGAGCCGCTGATAGCTGGTGGCAACCAAGGCATCACCGTGCAGTAGCCGGTGGTCGCCGAGCTGCCACAGATCCCCCATTAAGGAAACCGACGCCGCGGGAAGCTCGGGCAGAACATCCTCGTCCTCATCGTCGCAACCGTCATCGAGCAGCAGGGCGTCGATCTCAGCCAGTTCGAACCCGGTGACGATGACATCCTTGTCTAGTTCGATCAGCTCTGCGAATTCCAAAGCGAGTACCTCTTCGTCCCACTGGCCTGTTTCGCCGAGCCGGTTAAGCGTGATCGCCAGAACGCGCTGCTCGTCGGCAGAGAGGTAACTCACATCTATGGTGGGCACCCGGTCGAGGCCGGCCCGCTTGGCCGCCTCCCAAACGCCGTGGCCCTTTACGATACGCCCCTCGACATTGATCAATATCGGCTCGCAGACGCCGAACTGGGCGATGCTGCGATCGATCCGCGCCGCCTGCACCTTGTCGGTCTTGCGGACTCGTCGATTGGCAGGCATGAGGCTGTCGACCGGCCGATACTCGATCCGCAGGTCGGGCAGAAGGTCGTTACGCCTGCTATGTGATGCCGGCGGTTCCCGGAGGACAGTCAACCGCTCCTGCGTCTCGCGCCGCGCTCGCGAGCGCTCATGGAGTTCGGAGACCAAGCCCCGGGGCGGGCTACTACCGCCATTGGAGGATGATGATCTGGCCATGTGTGCCTTCCTTCCGTTCAGCAATCCGCCGATGAAGGGAGGCGTCAACCAAGACAGCGTTGCCGCACCCACAGTAGCTCAAGCCAAAGGCCCAGCTTGCCAGTTGGTACGGCCAACTGCCCTCCTTGGCTTCTGGCTCGCTTGAACGACTTCCGCCCAAGGCAGTTGTCATGTGCGAAATTGAGCCGATTCAATTTTGCAGCGCAAGGGCCAATGATGGCCACCCTTGCGATCGAAGTAATCGGGCGGATGGCGAAACACAGCCCGATCCATCTACTGCCTGACCCTTCGTGCGCGCCGTCGAGACGCCACATTGCCTGTAATCTTTTGGTCGATATCCGCGGTCTCAGAACGCCGTATTGCCCAGAGCGAGGCATCCACCAACGAAGTGGTCGGTGCTATTTCAGACTGCTTGACCTCTGCGCGGGCGAGGCGGTGTGAGAGGCTTCGGTTTGGTAGCCAAAGCTGGCCAGGGCTAAATCTCAGTCGCCCCGAAACAATTGAGCGTGGTGGACAGTGAGGCACCCTTTACGGTGTTGCTCCGGCTTGGCGCTTCAAAGGATCCCTGTTATTCCCTGTTCCGTGGGCAAGGCGTTCCCGAAGAGCGGACAATATCAGCGTAATCTCAGTCCGTTAGGTATCGTTCTGTCGCGAAAATCAGGCGAAATCCCTGATATTGTCCCTGTTGGCAGGGAATTTTCAAATTCTCAGACGGGTTCGCCGCGGACTACGTGCACCACCAAATCTCGCCTCCTAGGCTAATCCCGCCTCCCGGGCGCTGTCGGCTGTCGCGTCGCGTCGCCGAGACAGTGCTTGAACGCCGGCCCTCTCATGCGTTTTATCGCTGGAAGCCGGGGAAATTAGCCTGGGCCGGAGCGGTATGCAGCATCACCACCACCACGATCACGGCGATCATGACGCGGAACATGGGCACGGCCACAGCCACGCCCCCGCCGATTTCGGCCGCGCCTTCGCCATCGGAGTTGCCCTGAACGGGCTTTTCGTGCTGGCCGAAATCGCCTTCGGCATTTACGGCAATTCCGTCGCGCTGCTTGCCGACGCCGGGCACAATTTCGGCGACGTGCTGGGCCTCGGCGTGGCCTGGGCCGCCAGCGTGCTGGTGCGCCGCCGGCCCACCGCCCGCTTCACCTATGGCCTGCGTGGCTCCTCGATTCTCGCGGCGCTGTTCAACGCCGTCTTCCTGCTTATCGCCATCGGCGCCATTTCCCTGGAGGCGATCCAGCGGCTGGGCCGGCCCGAGCCGGTGGCCGGCGGCACGATGATCGTCGTCGCGGCCATCGGCATCTTCGTCAACGGCGCCACGGCGATGCTCTTCGCCGCCGGCCGCAAGGGCGATCTCAACCTGCGCGGCGCCTTCCTCCACATGGCCTCCGACGCGCTGGTCTCCGCCGGCGTCGTGGTCGCTGGCCTGGTGATTCTCCTCACCGGCTGGCTCTGGCTCGACCCGCTGGTGAGCCTTGCCATCAATGCGGTGATCGTCTGGAGTACCTGGTCGCTGCTCACCGGCTCGGTGAAGATGTCGCTGGCCGCCGTCCCGGAAAACATCGATTCCGGCGAGGTGCGGCACTTCCTCGAGGAGCAGCCCGGCGTCGCCGAGGTACACGACCTGCATATCTGGCCGATGAGCACCACCGAAACGGCGCTCACCGCCCATCTCGTCATGCCGGCCGGCGCGCCCGGCGACGACTTCCTGCATCGCCTTTGCGACGCGCTCGACGACAATTTCTCCATCGGCCATGCCACGCTGCAGATCGAAACGGGTCCCGCCGGCCAATGCGCGCTGGCCGACGCGGATGCAGTCTAGAGCTCTAAGCCGTTGAGTTATCGCGTTTTCGTGGTTCGACGAGCTCACCATGAGGCCGGGAAAGTGGAACCACTTTTCCTGAAAACGCTCTAGCCCACCAGCACCGCCCGCCCGCAATTGACGCCATAGACCGTCACATCGGCCGATCCGATCGACAGCCCCAGCGCCCCGAGCACGCTCGCGATCGTTGCATCGAGCGGCGGACCGAGCGGCTTCACCAGGCCGGCGACCGCCGATTTCACGCCCGCCGCCGATAGCCCCAGCCCGATCGTTTCCACCTTGAGCGTGAGGTTCGACAGGAGCGATGCCGCGAGCGACTGCGTAGCCTGCGTCGTCGAAACCGTTTTCACCGTCCCGTCCTCGATCTCCCAGGCTGCAAAATCGAGCGGCTGCGGCGCCATCCGGGCAATATCGGTCACGCCGCTCGCCGTCACCTTCACCAATCCGGCATCCACGAGCCTGGCCGGCGCCACCGGCGGGTCGGCGGCGAAATCGGTGAAATCGGCGTCCGCCACCTCGCCCGCGGTCAGCCGCGCCGCGCCGGGCCGGGCATCGATGATGGCCGAGCCGGTCTTGGCACCGGCGGCAGGGCAGGCGGTGGCCATCACGCCGGCCTCGCCATAGGCCACATCGAGGTAGAGCGGCAGCCGAACGGAAGGCCCCGGCAAGCTCGTGCCCCCCGCAATCGTCGCCACGAATCGCAGCCGCACCTGCGCCGTCCTCACGATGGTGCCGCTCGGCCCCAGCGCGAACCAGGCCGCGAACTGCTGCGGCTCGCCCACCGCGAGGCTCGTATCGAGCCGCGTCAGCCCCGGCACATCGAGGCCGGCGCCCAGCGAGACCTCATGCCCTCCGTCGGCCAGCGCCGCGCTTGCCGTCAGCATCTCCAGCGCCGAGACGCCGGCGAGATAGCCCGCCTTCGCCCCGGTGCCCAGCGCCAGCCGCGCCGCCGGCCCGAGCGAGACCAGTTTGTCCAGCGGCAGGCTGCCACCATGGCCGAGCGCCTGCCCCAGCGCTGTTGCGGCGGTGGCATCGGCCCCGTCGAGCACATCGGCCAGCGCCCGCGCGATCGCCCCTCTGTCGGCGGAAGCGTGCAGCAAATCGTCATAGCTCCCGGCCGAGACGCCGATCTCCTGCGCCAGGGCATCGAGAAACGAGAACAGGTTGATTTGCGCCTCGGCGAGCCCCTGATAGCTCACCGCGCTCAAGGACACATTGGTGCCCATCAGCCCATTGAGCACCGAATTGGCGATGCCGTTCTCGAGCCCCGCGAGCCGCGAGCCGATCGAGAAGGCGACCGAGGGCGTGGCGCTTGCCAGCGCGTCGACCCCGATCGCCGGCGGCGAGTCCCATATCCGGGCAAAATAAAGCGTCCCCTGCCGCCGGAAGCGGATATGGGCGGCGTTGGCCACCGCCCCGCCCGGCTGGAAGCGGGCGCCGACCGCAAGGCTGGGGTCCGGCGAATAGCCGCCGGTCTCCACCTGGAGGGAAATCGGCCCGCGCGCATCCGCAAGCGCCGCGTCGCTCGTGCCCGGCGGGATCAGCCCGGCCTCCGCCAGGGCCTCGCGCGCCCGCAGGAAGGCGTGGCCCGGATCCTGCGCCGCCGCGATCGCCGCCAGGTCGGCTGCCGACTGCATCTGCCGGCGTTCGAGATAGAGCGAGCCCTCGTCGACCGCGAAGGCGCCCATCACCGTGCTCAGCGCCGCCACGCCGGCGAACAGGATCGCCATGTTGCCGCGCTCGTTGCGCGCGAAGCGCCACAAAAGCTTCGGGGCCGGCACGTTCACAGTCCCCCGATGCGGATGGCGGAGGAATAGCGAATGGTCCGGCTCGGCAGCGGCAGGGGCGGGTAGAGGTTCCAGATCGGCAGGCTCGAGGCGTCGTAGCTCAAGGTGACGACATATTCGTCGGCGTCGCCCGGCCTGCCGCCCAGTTTATAGCTCAGCGCCTGAGGGTCGATCAGCACATAGCCGCCCGCATTGGCGTCGAGATAGTCTTTGACCAGCCGGTCCCGCTCGCCCGCCGATAGCCCGGCGATGGAGGTCCGCGCCGCATCGGCCGCCAGCTGCTGCAGCGAATGGGCGGCGCCGAAATAGATGCCATAGGCGAGTATGCCGCCCGCCATCAGGATGAAGACCGGGGCCAGGATGGCGAACTCCAGCGCCGCCGCGCCCTGCTCTTCGCCCAGTCTCTGGATCGTGAGGTCGATGCGCAATCGCGCCTCCCTCTTTAGCGGAATGGCACCAGATTTCGCATCTCCAGGCCTTCCGACCGCTGAATCGGCCTCTGCGTAGGACTACTTCGCCGGCCCCGGAAAACTGCGAAGCCCCGCCTCTTGCCAAGCGCGGCGCCGGCTGCGACACCAGCCAGAGGGCAATTGGAGCGGATGATGCGCGACGGACTGAAGATCGAGATCTGCGTGGAAGGGATCGACGGGCTTGTGGCGGCGCAAGAGGCTGGCGCCGACCGGGTGGAGCTCTGCGCGAGCCTTCTCGAGGGCGGCTTGACCCCAAGCCTCGGCACCATCCGCGAAGCGCTCAGGGTCGCCACCATCCCCTTCCACGTCATCATCCGGCCGCGCGGCGGCGACTTCCTTTATTCCGAGCTCGAATTCCAGAGCATGCTCGAGGATGTGCGTGCCATCCGCGCCATGGGCGCCGCGGGCGTGGTCTTCGGCTGCCTTACCGCCGACGGCCGCATCGACGAGCCGCGCATGGCGGCCCTGGTCGCGGCGGCCAGGCCCATGGCCACGACCTGCCACCGGGCCTTCGACATGACGCGCGATCCCGAGGAAGCGATCGAGGCCCTGGTCCGCGCCGGCATCGATCGGGTGCTGACCTCGGGCCAGCGCGACACCGCCGTCGAGGGCATCCCGGTCCTCAAGCGCGCCGTCGCCGCCGCCAGGGGGCGCATCAGGATCATGGCCTGCGGCGCCCTCGATGCGACGAACATCGCGGAGGTGCTGCGCCAGTCCGGCGCCGACGAACTGCACTTCGCGGCGCTGCGCACCGACAAAAGCCCCATGGCCTACCGCAACGAGCATGTCGGCATGGGCGGCACCGCCATCGAGCGCGAATTCGAGCTGACCGTGACCGACGGGGACGCCGTCCGCCGAACCATCGCGGCCGCCCGCGCCGCCTGAGGGTCCATCGGGCCAGCGGGCCCGAGGTGACAGCGCCACGGCGTCCGGCCATTATGGAGGGAGGGACTCGGCATCCGTGGGAGGACGGCATGGGCGACGCGGTGAGGCTCAACGCCTATTTCGAGCGCATCGGTTTTGCGGGCTCCATCGCGCCGACGCTGGAGACGCTGGAAGCCCTGCACGCGCTCCAGCCCGCGGCGCTCCCCTTCGAAAACCTCGATTTCCTGCTCGGCGTGCCGATCCGGCTGGACCAGGCCAATCTCGAGCGCAAGCTGATCGACGAGCGGCGCGGCGGCTTCTGCGCCGAACTCAATCTGCTGCTGCTGCGCGTGCTGCTCGAACTGGGCTTCGAGGCGCGCGCGCATCTGGCGACCGCCCTGTTCGGCTCGCCCCGCGGCGCCGACGCCGCGCCCGATCATTTGCTGCTGAGCGTCGATATTGCCGGCACGACCTGGCTGGCCGATGCCGGTTTCGGCGGGCTCATCCAGGCCGCGCCGCTGAAATTCCGCCCGGCGCTCGAGCAGGAAACTTCCCTCGGCACCTATCGCGTCAGCGGCGATGGCCCCGGCTACGAGCTGCAATTCCGGCGCGAGGGGGACTGGTGGCCGGTCTATCGCTTCACCCTCGATCCGGCCGGCGAATCGGAGGCCGGGGAGCTCGCCAAATCCCTCATGCGCGAGCCGCACGGCTTCCTGCGCGAGCACCTGCTGGTCGAGCGCGCCGGCCCGGGCGGCCGCGTCCGCCTCTTCGACACCCGCCTCAACACCGAGAGCGGCGAGGGCAGGGAGGAGCGCTTCCTCGATTCGGTCGGCGAAATCCGCGACACGCTTGCCGGCGTGTTCGGCATCGCGCCGCCCGCCGAGGGTCTCGATCCGATCCTGGGGCGCCTCCTCACCCGCAGCATGGCGGCCGGCTGATGGCCGGCATCGTCCCCGATCCCGCCAGCATTCGGGACTTCCCCGATGCCGAGGCCTTTGCCCGCTGGCTCGCCGCCAACCACAGCCAGGCCAAGGAAATCTGGCTCAAAATTCACAAGAAGGACTCCGGCTTGCCGACCGTCACCTATGCCGAGGCGCTCGACATCGCGCTTTGCTGGGGCTGGATCGACGGGCAGAAGAAGCCCTTCGACGAGAAATCCTTCCTGCAGCGCTTCACGCCGCGCGGGCCCCGCAGCATCTGGTCGCAGCGCAACATCGCCAATGTCGAGCGGCTCGTCGCCGCCGGCCGCATGACCGAGCACGGCCTCCGCCATGTGGACGCCGCCAAGGCTGATGGCCGCTGGCAGGCCGCCTATGCGGCGGGCAGCCGGATGGAAATTCCCGACGACCTGCGCGCCGCCATCGCCGCCGATCCGGCCGCCGAGGCGATGTTTGCGACGCTCAACCGGCAGAACCGCTTCGCGCTCGCCTTCCGCACCGGCCAGATGAAGACGCCGGCGGGGCGGCAGCGCAAGATCACGGATTTCGTCGCCATGCTGGCCCGCGGCGAAACCCTTCATCCCAACGGCAAGCCGAAGGGGTCCGGCCGATGATCCGCCACGCGGCCTTCCTCCGCGGCGTCAATCTCGGCCAGCGTACGACCAAAAGCGCCGACCTCGTCGCCGCTTTCGCCGGCATGGGCTTTGCCGGCGCGAAAACGCTCATCGCCAGCGGCAATGTGCTGTTCGAGGCCGATCCGGCGCCCGACCTTGCGGAGCGGATCGAGGCAGGGCTTGCGGCGCATTTCGGCTTCGACATCGGCGTGGTGCTGCGCACCGATGCCGAGCTGCGCGCCATGGTGGCCGCCGATCCCTTCCGCCACGTGCCGCCGGACGCCGACGCCAAGCTCTACGTGGCGCTGCTGCGCGAGCCGGTCGGCCGGGCGGTCGGAGCGCCCTTCGGTGTCCCCGGCGATTTCGACGTGATCTCGGCGACCGAGCGCGAGCTCTTCGCCATTGCCTGGCACATGCCGAACGGGCGATATGGCGAGGGATTGGACACGCTGGGCAAGCGCCTGCCCAAGGGCACGCTGGTCACCACGCGCAATTGGAACACGATATTGAAGGCCGCCAAATGATCACCGTTTTCGGCTCGGTCGGGCTCGATCTCATCGGCACCGTGCCGCGACTTCCCGGCCCCGGCGAAACCGTGCTCGGCGGCACCTTCGCCACCGCGCCGGGCAATAAGGGCGCCAACCAGGCCCTGGCGGCGCGGCGCGCCGGCGCCGCGGTGCGCCTCGTCGGCGCAATCGGCCGCGACGATTTCGGCAAACAGGCCATCGCCATGCTCGAGGCGGGCGGCGTGGACTTGTCCGGCGTGAACGATGCCGACGCCCCGACCTCGATCGCCATGATCTTCGTCGACGCCCGGGGCGAAAACGCCATCGCCGTGCTGCCCGGCGCCAATGCGACGCTCACCGAGGCGGATGCCGATCGCGCCCTTGCGGACATAGAGGCGGGCGACATCCTGCTGCTGCAGCAGGAGATCACGCAGGCGGCGACCGGGCGGGCCCTCGACCTCGCCTTGCAAAAAGGCGTGGTCTCGGTCCTCAACACCGCGCCCTTCCTCGACTCGACTCCGGCGCTTGCCGGCAAGGCGAAAATCCTGGTTTCCAACGAGACCGAATTCGCCCTGCTTTGCGGCGGCAGGACCGGACCGCTCGACGAGCTGATGCGCGCCTGTGCCGCTGCGAACGGGCAGACCGTCATCGTCACGCTTGGCGCCGAGGGCGCCCGCGCCGCCACCGCTGCCGGCGAATTCATCAGCGTGCCGGCTTTCCCCGTCGAGGCGGTGGATACGGTCGGCGCCGGCGATACCTTCACCGGCTATCTCGCCGCCGGCCTCGATGCGGGCCTCGCTTTGCCCGAGGCGATGCGCCGTGCCGCCACCGCCGCGAGCCTCGCCTGCACCCGCCCCGGCGCGCAGCCGGCCATTCCTCACGACAGCGAGGTGTCGGCTGTTTTGAGCAGCGGCTAAGAGCGTGAGCAGGAAAAGTGGGTTTCCACTTTTCCGGTTCGCGAGCGTGACAGCCTGGAACTGGATTCCTTCATCGTCGGGAAGCGGCGATGAAGGAATCCAAATGATCCTCGAATAACAGCCCGGGCCGCGTCGCCTTGGCCGCGGGGTAGGCGGCCTCGGCAGCCATCGAGACGGCGAGAAATCCGTCGAGCCCTTCGGCCGCCGCGGGGTCGGCCAGCCGGTAATAGCCCGAGCCCAGCCGCTCCCGGATCGCTGCCTTGGAGGCGATCATCCGCTCGGTCACGTCCGCCTTGTTGCTCATCGAATCCGGCTGCTTGACATAGATGTGCAGCGGCCGGCCGAGATGGAACGAGCCGGCGGCCCTCTCGTAGAGCCGGATCAGGAAATCGAGATCGGCCATGTTGCTGAGCGTGGAATCGAAGCGCGCATCGGTCCGCCGCCGGTCCCAGCCGATCATGGTATCCATCGAAATGTTCACCCATTTATGCTCTCCGGCGGCGAGCGGCCGGTCCGCCCCCGCGGCCACCAGCCGCAGCGGCTTGAGCGCGGTGTCGGTCACCTCGAGCGCCGTCGAGACGATGGCATTGTCCTCGAGCGCGGCAACCATCAGCGCGAGCTTTTCCGCCTTCATCAGATCGTCCGCGTCGAGCAGGGCGGCGAACGCCGCCGCCCCGGCCTCGAGCGCCACGTTCCGCGCCCTGGCCGCCCCCATGCCGACCCCACCCGAGGACAGCAGCCTGATGCGGGGATCGGCGATGCCTTCGCTGGCCAGCACCCGTCCGTAATCGGCCCCGTCATCGGCGACGAGCAGCAATTCCCAGTCGGGAAAGGTCTGGGCGATCAGGCTTCTCACCGTTCGCGCGATCATCGCCTCGGCCCGGTAGGCGGGCATGATGATGGAAATTGCGGGCATGTCTTCCTTGATTTCGTCCTTACGAACCCTCGCCCCTTTGGGGAGAGGGTGCCCGGCAGGGCGGTGAGGGGGAACCGCCGGCACCACGCGCGAATCCCCTCACCCTGACCCTCTCCCCAGAGGGGCGAGGGGACAAGCCCCCCAATCTTGAACCCCGCCTCACCCCGTCCCATATTCAACCCCGAAAGCGGTGCCGCTTCGGGCCGCCTTCGGACGTTGCTTGATACAAGGACGGATTTGATGTCTCGCGTCTCTATCCTGTCGGCGCCGTTTCTGCTCGGGTTCGATAGCCTCGAGGAACGGGTCGATCGCCTCGCCAAGGCGTCGGATGGCTACCCTCCCTACAATATCGAGCGCACCCTCGATGCCGACGGCACGGAGATTTTTCTCGTCTCCATAGCCGTTGCCGGCTTTGCCAGGGAAGAGCTCGACGTCGTGACGGAGGACAACCAGCTGATCGTCAGGGGCCGGCAGAAGGAAGACCAGGCCCGCCAATATCTCCACCGCGGCATTGCCGCGCGCCAGTTCCAGAGAAACTTCCTTCTCGCTGATGGCGTTGTGGTTCGGGAGGCGGAACTGAAGAACGGCATGCTGATCGTCACGCTGGCGCGCCCGAAGGCGCAATCCGTCGCGCGTACCATCGACATCCGTTCCGCGTAAGGAGAGCAAGATGCAGGACAGACCTGAAAACATCGCAGCCTTCAATGCCGCCAATCCGCTCAAGCACCTGACCCCGGCCCAGTTCATGGCGCTCGGCGGCAATGCCGTGGTCTATGTCCGGCCGATCACCGGCGCTGCACTATCGAAATTCATGTCGGCCGCCCAGGAACTCGACCCCGATACCACATTCCAGCTCGTCGTCTCCGCCGACGGCTCGCCGCTGATGGTCGCCGACACGACCGAGGCGGTCAACGAGTGGCTGGCCGACCGCAATTACGGGGTCGTCGCGCTGCACTGAGCACATACCGCCCGGATGAATGCCGGTCCCCCGGAGTTCATCCGAGCGCAACAAAAAGGGCCCCGCCGGGGCCCTTTCGTTTATGCCGCGTTCTGCGAGGGCAGGGGCGCGGTCAGCAGCACATGCAGGCGTCGGGGATCGCCCGTGGCCCGCAGCGACTCGACAAGCGATTCGATCCTGAGCAGCCGTGCCACCCGGGCCAGCGCCTTGAGATGGTCCGCCCCCGCGCCCGCCGGCGCGAGGAGCAGCATGACGAGGTCGACCTTTTCGTCGTCGACCGCATCGAACTCCACCGGCTCGGCGAGTCTCACGAAGGCCGCGGTGACGCGCGCCAGCCCGGGCAGCTTGCCATGGGGAATGGCGATACCGTTGCCGAGCCCGGTCGAGCCCAGCGCTTCGCGCGCTGCCAGCGTCTCGTAGATCTCGGCGCTGTCATGCCCGGTCAGGCTCGCCGCCTTGTCGGCCAGCAAATGCAGCAACTCGTTTTTGTCTTTGACCCGGTCAACTGCAAGGACGGAATCCTCGGAGAGGATATCGGCCAGTTCCATAAAAGACAGTCCTATGGATATTACGGAAGCGGGCGCCTTCAATTGGCGGTGAGCGCCGGATCAATCCAGCCTATATTCCCGTCTGCGCGGCGGTAGACCACATTCAGCCCGCCATGTCCAGCATGGCGAAAAACCACCACGTCCTCCTGCAGCAGGTCGAGTTCCATCACCGCCTCCCCCACGCTCATTCGCCTGAGGCTGGAGGTGGTCTCGGCGATGACCGGCGGGGAATAATCCTCGGCCAGTTCGTCCTCCTCGTCGCCGGCGGCCAGCACATAGGCGGTGGCGGCGCCGTCTTCCTCGCCATTGCCGCGCCGGTGCGCCTTGAGCTTGCGGTTGTAGCGGCGCAGGCGCTTCTCGATGGTGGCCGCCATGAGCTCATAGGCCGATACCGCATCCCCGCCATAGGCGCTGGACTGCAGCATGGCGCCCGAATCGAGGTGGATCATGCACTGGGCGGCAAAGCCCGAGCCTTCGTGCTCGAGCACCAGGTGGCCATCATAGCCGCCGTCGAAATATTTCCCGACGACGTTGTCGAAGTGCTCCACCGCCTTAGCCCGGAGGGCCTCGCCCACATCCATGTTCTTGCCCGATACGCGTAAGGTCATGGCTTCCTCGTCTTGTTGTTGACGGACGGCCGACCGCGACGCGGCCGAGCCGCACGGGACAAGTGTAGCCCCGGCGGATTCTGCAACGCAATGCGGCAGGTCAAGGCTGCAACAGAGGATTGTAGGTGAGGCCTGAGCGCGCTGCCCATGGTTCGAGGCTCCCTTCGGTCGCACCTCACCATGAGGTTGGTGGAATAAACTCCACCTCATCCTGAGGTGGGAGCGAAGCGACCCTCGAAGGCTTCGAGCTGTGCCGAAGGCCAAATCGATCCAGTGGATCGATTTGAGGCGAGAAGGCCATGAGGGCTATGCCCGAATGGCAGTGGGCCGCGCGCGCCTACCTTGCCGCCATCAACTCGCGCTTCTGCCGCCGCCGGATGACCGAGGAGGGAATGTTCATGCCCTCGCGATATTTGGCGACCGTCCGCCGCGCCACCTCGATTCCCTGCTCCTTCTGCAGCAGCTCGGCAATGGTGTCGTCGGAAAGGATGTCGGCCGGCGATTCCTGCTCGACCAGCTGGCGGATGCGGTGGCGCACGGCCTCGGCGGAATGTTCGTCCCCGCCATCCATGGAGTGGAGCGCGGTGGTGAAGAAATATTTCATTTCGAACAGGCCGCGCGGCGTCGCCATGTATTTGTTCGAGGTGACGCGCGAAACCGTCGATTCGTGCATCTCGATGGCCTCGGCCACCACCCGCAGCGTCATCGGCCTCAGATGCGTCACGCCATGCGCGAGGAAGCCGTCCTGCTGCCGGACGATCTCGGCGGCGACCTTGAGAATGGTCTGCGCCCGCTGGTCGAGGCTCTTGGTCAGCCAGTTGGCGGTCGCCAGGCACTCCGAAAGGAAGCCCTTTTCCTCGCTGCCGCGCGCCCGGCGCGAAACCTCGGTGTAATAGGTCCGGTTGACCAGCACCCGCGGCAGGATGGCGTCGTTGAGCTCGACCGCCCAATTGCCGTCCGGTCCGCGCCGCACGAACACGTCCGGCACCACCGCTTCGACCGGCGAAACATCGAAGGCGCTGCCGGGGCGCGGATCGAGCCCGCGCAATTCGGCCAGCATGTCCATGAGGTCGTCGCGGTCGCAGCCCACGGCCCGCGCCAGGGCAGCGAAATCGTGGCCGGCAACGAGGTCGAGATGGCCGAGCAGGCGCGCCATCAGCGGGTCGAGCCGGTCCTTTTCCCTGAGCTGCAGCGCCAGGCACTCGGCGACCGAGCGCGCGAACAGCCCCGCCGGCTCGCAGGCCTGGAGCTTCCCCAGCACACGCTCCACCAGTTCCAGCGGCGCGCCCAATTGGTTCGCGACGCTCTCGAGCTCGACCGAGAGATAGCCGGCCTCGTTGAGCCCGTCGACGAGATAGCGCGCGATCAGCCGCTCGGCGGAATCCTCGAGCATATGGACGATCTGTTCGGAAAGATGCTCGGCCAGGGTCGGCCGCGCCGCCACGAACTGCTCGAGGTCCGGCGCTTCGCCCTCGCCGCCCTCGCCCGTCCAGCCCTGCACGGCGCCGCGCGGCTCCGGCCCGAAGGCATCCTGCCCGGTCTGCTCGGGAAAGACGTTCTCCACCTCGGTGTCGAAGCTGTCGGCAATGCTCCCGGCGCTGTCCATCCGCTCGCCCGGAGCAACCGTGTCTTCGAGCGCCGGCCGCTCGGCGACCGGCTCGGGCGCCTCCCCCTCCGCCGGCTCTCCATCCTCGCGCTCCAGCAGCGGGTTGCGCAGCAATTCGGCGTCGATAAAGGCGTTGAGGTCGAGATGGCTGAGCTGCAGCAGCCGGATGGATTGCATCAGCTGCGGCGTGAGCGTCAGGCTCTGCGATTGACGAATTTCGATCCGGGGCGACAAGGCCATCCGGCATAACTCCTGCTTCCCACTCGCCGCCGCCCGGAGGCGTTGGCTGACCCGCAAGCAGGAGTCATGGCGTAATTCGCCCGCCTATACAAGAACCATGCCACGAGGCATTCGCCTCGACCGATTTTTCGATGGGCGACGTAGGGAGCGCGCGGCCCATCCTTCGAGGCTCCCTTCGGTCGCACCTCAGGATGACGAAGTGGAATTCTGTCCACGACCTCATGGTGAGGTGGGAGGCGAGAGCCGACCCTCGAACCATGGGCCACACACGCCCTACCTGCCCACATCGAAAGTCGAGTTGAGGCGAATGCCTCACATGGAGAAGCTTTCGCCCAGATAGACGCGCCGCGCATCGGGGTCGGCCATGATGATTTCGGGGCGTCCCTGGATCATCACGGTGCCGCCATAGATGAGATAGGCGCGGTCGACCAGGCTCAGCGTTTCGCGCACCGCGTGGTCGGTGATGAGCACGCCGATGCCGCGCTGGGTGAGCTGGCGCACGAGGAGCTTTACCTCGGCGACGGCGATGGGGTCGACGCCGGCGAAGGGCTCGTCGAGGAGCATGAAGATGGGATCGGCCGCCAGCGCCCGCGCGATCTCCACGCGCCGCCGCTCGCCGCCGGAGAGCGCCAAGGCCTTGGCGTCGCGCAGATGGGTGATGGAGAATTCCTCGAGCAGCGCGTCGAGCCGCTCCATCCGCTCCTTGCGCGAGGGGACATGGCTTTCGAGCACGGCAAGGATATTGCCCTTCACCGTCAGCCCGCGGAAGATCGAGGGCTCCTGCGGCAGATAGCCGATGCCGAGCCGGCCGCGCTGGAACATGGGCAGCCGCGTGATCGGGTGCCCATCGAGCCGGATTTCTCCGCGATCGGGCTTCACCAGGCCCATGATCATGGTGAAGACGGTGGTCTTGCCCGCCCCGTTGGGGCCGAGCAGGCCCACCGCCTCGCCCCGCCTTACGGCGAGGCTGACGTCGCGCACGACGGCGAGTTTGCCGAAGCTCTTGGCGAGGCCGTGGGCGACGAGCCAGCCCGTCTGGTCTACGCGGGCTTGCGCCTGGCGTTCGTTCATTGCGACGAGAACACCCCGGTCACCCGCTTGCCGCCGCCGGCGGTGAAGGTCGATTTATTGGTCTTGAGATCGACGACGAGCTTGCTGCTTTTCACCTGTCCCGACTTGTTGGTCACCAGCACATTGCCCGTCAGCGTCATCATCTGCGTCTTGGGATCGAACACGGCGAGTTCGCCCGTCGCCGTCTGCTCGGGCGTGGTAATCGTCACATGGCCGGATGCGGTGAAGCTGGAAATGTCCCCGCCACCCGCCTTGCCATAGCTCGTCACCACCTTGTCCGAATGGACGGTGACCGCCGACTGCACCGTCACCACATTGCCGGTGAAGGTCGCCTGGTGCGCCTTGTCGTCCACCACGAAGCTGTCGCCGGTGATGGTCACCTTGCCGCCCGGCGGCGAGGGGTCGGCGGCCGGCGCATCGCTGCCCGGCATGCTGGCGTCGGCGGTCGTCGCACCGTCTCCCCCCGATTGGGCCGAGGCGGCCAGCGCCGGCCCGGCCGCTGTGCCGAGCGCCAATGTCATGGCGAGCAGGACATGCATGGGATTGGGGTTCAAGGTTGTGCCTCCTGCGATGGGGTCTTGCTGGCCGGGGTCGCGCCGGCCGGGGTCGCGCTGCTTGCCGCTGCCTCGTCCGTGGCCTGGGGCAGCCCCGGCAGGGTGAGCGTGGCGCGCCCGAAATCCCAGCGCCCGGTCTTGCCGTCCTGCTCCAGCCGCGAACCGTCGATCACCGTGCCGTCCCCCATCACCACATGGACCGGCGCCGAGGAAGCGACGGTCTGCTTGCCGAGATCCACCGTCACCTCGCTGATCGTCGCCTTGGTGCCGTTGCTGTAGGCAACGTCCGCCGTCCCCGGCACGTAAAGCTGCTGCGTGAGGCTGTCGAACGAGCCCTGCGCCGCCCTGGCATTGGTAACGAGGCCGTCGGTCGCGGTCAGCACGATGTTGGGATTGGTGAGGTCGATGACGTTGAGGCTGCCCAGCGAAGTATGCGCCGATTCCGCGGAAACCCGGTAGACATTGCCGTCCGACATCGTGCCCGAATAGCTCGGCGTATCGATCGACACCGTATCCCCGGCGAAGTGCACCTGCCCGATGTCGAAATGTCCGGCGAGGCTCGCCAGCATGATGCGCGCCACGAAGATCGCGAGCACCACCGCGCCGGCGAGCGGCACCAGGGCGCGCAGCAGCATCACCGCGCGGTTGCGCGCGGTGAGCGAAGCGTAGATGGCCAGGCGCTGTTCGGCTGTCTCGGCGCGTGCCGTCATGCCGCCGCGGCTCCTCAGCTATGGGCGAAGATGTCGGTTTCTTCCCATCCCATCAGGTCAAGATCGACCCGCGTGGGCAGGAAGGCGAAGCAGGATTCGGCGAGCCCCATTCGCCCCTCGCGCTTCAGCATGCGGTCGAGATGGCGCTTGAGGTCGTGCAGATAGAGCACGTCCGAGGCGGCATAGTCGAGCTGCGCCTCGCTGATCTTGTCGGCGCCCCAGTCCGAGCTCTGCTGCTGCTTCGACATGTCGATGTTGAGCAGTTCCCGCACGAGGTCCTTGAGCCCGTGCCGGTCGGTATAGGTCCGAACCAGCTTGCTGGCGATCTTGGTGCAATAGACCGGCCCGGTCACGACGCCGAAGCGGTGCTTGAGCACGGCGATGTCGAAGCGGGCATAGTGGAAGATTTTGGTCACGCCGGGGTCGGTAAGGAGCTTGACCAGGTTCGGCGCCTCGGTGGCATCCTGCGGAATCTGCACCACGTCCGCGCTGCCGTCCCCCGGCGAAAGCTGCACCACGCACAGCCGGTCGCGATGCGGATCGAGCCCCATGGTCTCGGTGTCGATGGCGACCTCGCGGCCATAGCGGGAGAGATCGGGCAGATCGCCCCGGTGCAGTCTGATCGCCATGCCGAAATCCTTCCGAACAGAGCGCTTTCAGCAAAAGTGGGCACCACTTTTGCGGTTCGAAAGCGCGAGACTCAAAACCTGGAGCTCGCGTTCTGATTCCATCAGGACGCGAGAGCTCCAGATCGTCCGTTGAATGGCACAGCAAAGCGGCCTTGGGAAGGCTGCGCTGCGCCCGGCCCTCCCAAGAGCGGGTGGCGCGATCGGATCGCCGACGGCTATACCAGGCTCACGCGGGTCTTCCGCCACGGAACCATCGCCATGAGCATCACCATCTTCCACAATCCCGGCTGCGGTACGTCCCGCAATACCCTCGCCATGATCCGGCAGAGCGGCGCCGAGCCCGAAATCGTCGAATACCTGCGGACGCCGCCGACCCGGCAATATCTGGCCTGGATGATCGCGCAGGCGGGCCTGACGGTGCGGCAGGCCATCCGGCAGAAGGATACGCCCTATGATGCGCTCGGCCTCGCCGATCCCGGCCTGGGCGACGACGCGCTTCTCGATGCCATGATGGCGCATCCCATCCTGATCAACCGGCCCTTCGTGGTCACCCCGCGCGGCATCCGCCTCTGCCGGCCGTCCGAACTGGTGCTCGACATCCTGCCGAACCCGGAAATCGGCCCCTTCACCAAGGAAGACGGCGAAGTGGTCATCGATGCAGATGGAAAACGGGTGAGCGGCGCGGCGGCCTAAACCGGCCGGCGGCTCTCGCCATTGGTGCCCTGGAGAGGACTCGAACCTCCACGTCGTTAAACACACGGACCTGAACCGTGCGCGTCTACCAATTCCGCCACCAGGGCAGGCAACGGCGCTGCCGGAGCCTGTCGCTACGGCGCGTGGGTAACTAGGCAACGGGGCACGGCTTGTCAATCGACAATCCGTGTTCCGCCTCATCCTTCCCTCGCGAGGTGCGTCGTCCTCGCCGTTGATGGTCTGCTAGGCGAAGGCAAGCTTCCGCTTCTGCTGCCCCGCCGCGTCGAAATTGGCGGGATCGAGCCAGGCCTCGAACCCCGCCTTGCGGCTCGGCCATTCGGAAGCGAGCATGGAGAACCAGGCCGTGTCGCGGTTGGCGCCCTTGACGATCATGTGCTGGCGGAACACGCCCTCGAAGGTGAAGCCGAAGCGTTGCGCGGCGCGTTTGCTCGGCTCGTTGAGATTGTTGCATTTCCATTCGAAGCGGCGATTGCCCAGCGTCTCGAAGGCGTGCCGGGCGAAGAGGTAAAGCGCTTCGGTGGCGAGCGGCGTCCTGGCGACGCCCCTTCCCCAGAGCACCGAACCGATCTCGACGACGCCGTCCTTGGCGACCATGCGCATGAAGGCCTGGCGCCCGCGCGCCTCCCCGCTGGCCTTGTCGATGACGGCGAAATGCAGCGGATCGTTCGAGGCAATCGCGGGCCGGGCCCATTCGGCCAGTTGCGCCTCGCTCGCGGGCGGGTTTTCGAAAAGCCAGCGGTAGCGGTCGTCTTCGCCCTCGCCCGCCGTGGCGGCGAAGAGCGCCGGGATGTGACGCAGCGATAGCGGTTCGAGCCGCACATAGCGGCCCTCAAGGACCTCGCGCTGCGGCAGGCCATAGGCAGGATGGGGAGCGGTCACGCGGCGACACTTTCATTGGCGAGGATGGCGGCCAGCCCCTCGCGATAGGTGGGATAAAGGAGTTCGATGCCGAGCACGCGCTTGATGGCGGCGTTCACGACGCGCTTGTTGTCGGCATAGAAGGAGCGCGCCATCGGCGTCATCTCGGCGGCTTCGAAGGCGATCTCGGGCGGCGGCGTAACGCCGAGCAGTTGGGCCGCGTGGGCGATCACGTCCTGCGGCGGGGCCGCCTCGTCATCGGCCAGGTTGAAGGTGCCCTCGAGGCGGGCGAGCGCGGCGAGCGCCGTCACGCGGCCGATATCCTCGACATGGATGCGGTTGAACACCTGCCCCGGCTTGACGATGCGGCGGGCACTGCCGTCGCGCAGCCGGTCGAAGGCGGAGCGGCCCGGCCCGTAAATGCCGGCGAGGCGGAGAATCAACAGCGGCACGCCGCGCCGTTCCGCGAACTCGCGCCATTCGGCCTCCGCCTCCAGCCGCTGCAGGCCGCGGGCGCTGGTCGGGTCGGTCGCCGCACCTTCGTCCACCGGCGCGCCGCCCGCATCGCCATAAACCCCGACGGTCGAGAAGTAGCCGAGCCATTCCAGGTTTTCGGCGGCCGCGATGTCGGCGCGGTGATGGCGCAATACCGGATCGCCCTCGGCATCGGGCGGCACGGAAACGATGACATGGGTCGCGCGCGCCAGGTCCGGGCCGAGCGTCGCGCCCGGCGCCGTGCCGTCGAACAGATGGCGCCGCAGCGCCTCGGTCGGCGTGTCGACCGGCTCTCGCACCGTGCCGAAAATGGGAATGTCCGGGTCGCGCAGCCGATGCAGCGCGCGCGCCGCCGCCTCGGCCGAATAGCCCAAGCCGAAAATGAATACGCCCATCAGGCCGCCTCGCCCGCCCATTCCAGACGGACGGTTTCGTCGCGCTCCTCGGGGAGGAATGCAAGCGAAAGCGTCTCGGCCCGCTCGGCATCGAGCCGCCGCAGCGCCCAGATCGCCGCGCCCCGGACCAGCGGCGAGTCGTCCGTGAGCCGCCGCTCGACGGCCGGCAGGAAGGCCGGCTCGTCCGAATTGCCGATGGCGATCAGCACATTCCTCAGGAACCGCGCCCGCCCGATGCGCTTCACCGGCGAGCCGGCGAACAGCGCGCGGAAGCCTGCATCATCGAGTTCCACCAGATCGGCCAAGGCCGGCGCCTCGAGGTCCTCGCGGGCCCGCAGCTTCGCCTCCTCGGTGGCGCGGGCGAACTTGTTCCACGGACAGACGGCGAGGCAGTCGTCGCAGCCATAGATGCGGTTGCCCATGGCTGCCCGGAACTCCAAGGGAATCGGCCCCGGATGCTCGATATTGAGATAGGCGAGGCAGCGTCGGGCATCGAGCCGGAACGGCGCCGGAAAGGCGTTGGTGGGGCAGACATCGAGGCACCGCCGGCAGGAGCCGCAGCTTTCCGCATGCGGCGCGTCGGCGGGCAGCTCGGCATCGGTGAGGATGGCGCCGAGGAACAGCCAGGCGCCGAATTCCCGGCTGACCAGCACGCTATGCTTGCCCTGCCAGCCGAGCCCCGCCGCCTCGGCCAGGGGCTTTTCCATCAGCGGCGCCGTATCGACGAAGACCTTCACCTCCGCCCCGCTGCGCCGCGCCAGCAGGCCCGCCAGCTCCTTGAGCCGGCCCTTGATGATTTCGTGGTAATCGCGGTTCCGCGCATAGA
>DASZUI010000048.1:0-10107 GCA_035547675.1 Devosia sp. | reverse complement strand
GCGCCGAAGGTTTCGCCGCGCGGCGGCTATTTCCGCGAGGAGCGCTCCTGGCAGCTGCCGGCGGACCTGCATTTCACCCATTGGACCGGCGAACGCACCCTGGCCTATCTCGATCGGCACGGGACGGACGAGAAGCCGTTCTTCCTCTGGGCCAGCTTCCATGACCCGCATCCGCCCTATGTGGTGAGCGAACCCTGGGCCTCGATGTACGATCCCGCAGAGATGACGGTCGGCGCCGTCACGCCCGGCGAGCACGACCGCAATCCGCCGCATTTCGGCAAGACGCAGGAGCCCGACCCGGATTTCGGCGATTGGCACCAGCCCCACCACGCCCATGGCTGCGAGAGCCATCTTTATCCGCAGGAGGAGCTCAAGAAGGACCAGGCCGTCTATTACGGCATGGTCAGCTTCATCGACCGCGAGGTCGGTCGCATCCTCGACAAGCTCGACGAACTCGGCATCGCCGAAAACACACTGGTCGTGTTTTCGACCGACCACGGCCACTTCCTCGGCCAGCACGGCCTGATCGCCAAAGGCCCGTTCCATTACGAGGACATGCTGCGCATCCCCTTCATCGTGCGGCAGCCCGGCGCGGTGCCGGCCGGCAGGGTGTCGCAGGGGCTGCAGAGCCTCGTGGACCTCGCGCCGACCTTTCTCGACGCGGCCGGCCTTGCAATACCGGGCGAGATGCAGGGCGTCTCGCAATGGGCGCACTGGCGCGGCGAGGCCGGCCCGGCGCGCGACTTTGCCATCTGTGAGAACCGGCACAATCCGAACATGCCGCACGCCCAGACCCATGTCGGGGAGCGCTACAAGATCACCATCTATCGCGAGGGTGACTGGGGCGAGCTCTTCGACCTCGAAGCCGACCCGGGCGAGCTGCGCAACCTATGGGCCGATCCGGAAGCCGGCGAACTCAAGCAGCGCATGCTGCTCGCCATGGCGCAGGGGATCATGCGCTCCGAACCGACCCGAATGCCGCGCATCGCCGGCGCCTGATGGCCGGTGGCCGTCCTCAGCGGAGGACGGCCATCCGGTCCATGGTCTGCACATTGCTGTCCAGCTTCCATTCGAGCAGCAGCCGGCGAAGCTCGGCAATGCGGCCGGCGTATTCCGGCCGGCCCCAAAGGTTGGTTTCTTCCTTGGGGTCCGCCACCAGGTCGAAATACTGGCCCTGATCGGAGCCGAGGAAGAATACCGCCTTGTCGGTTTCCGAGCGAATCATGGTGATGAGGCGCGTGTCGGCCATGGCGACATCGCCCGCCTGCTCCGAAAAGACGAGATCGCGGCCGGGCCAGTCTCTGCGCTCGAGCGCCGGCAACAGGCTTCGTGCCTCGAAATCGGCGGCGGGCGCGACCCCGGCGAGTTCCAGTATGGTCGGGCCGAAATCGAAGAGCTGGCACATTTCCTCGATGCGCCGCCCGCCGGCAAAGCGCCGCGGCGACCAGACGATGGCCGGCACGCGCGTCACCATGTCGTACATCGACCACTTCTGCGAAAGCCCGTGCTCGCCGAGATTGTCGCCATGGTCGGACATGAAGATGACGACGCAGTTCTCGGCATAGCCCTTGCGCTCGATCACCTCCATGAGCCGGCCGACCTGCCGGTCGATGAGCGTGACATTGCCGTCATAATGCGCCCGCAGCCGCCGGAGCTGCTCCGGCGACGGGTCAAGCGACCAGGCGATGGCATCATGGTCGATCTCGACATCGTGCCGCCGCTTGGCCTTGAGCATGTCCGGCAGGCCATCCAGGTCGGCTTCGGTCGGCTCGGGCACCGGCAGGTCGGGCTTGTCCAAATAGGCCTGGCTGTAGCTCGCCGGCGGATCATAGGGCGGATGCGGCCCGGGAAAGCCGATCTGCATGAAGAGGGCTTCGGGCATGGGCCGCGTTTCGAGCCACCACATGGCGGTCTCGGCGACGAAGACGTCCGAATGCTGGCTCTCCTCGAGCGGCCAGTCGACGGCGCCGAGCCGCTCGCGATAATCGGGCAGCGCGCGATAACCGGCCCGGGAGGGCTTGGTCACGCCTTGCGCCTTCAGCGCCTTGTCCCACTCATCCGCGAACCAGCGCCCCTCGTAGAAGCGGTCCTTGTTTTCGACCACGAAGCGCTCGTGGAAGCCCGCCGGCGCATCGTAGGGAATAGTGTGCATCTTGCCGATATTGACGCAGTGATATCCGGCGCCTGCCAGCTGCCCGACCCAGGTGCGGCCCCATTTCTGGCCGTTCCGCAAAACGCCGGTCGTATGAGGGCTATAGCCGGTAAAGAGGCTTGCCCGCGACGGCACGCAGCTCGGCGCATTGACGAAGCAATTGTCGAAGGAGACGCCCTCGCGCACGAGCCGGTCGAGGTTCGGAGTATCCATATGGGCGGCCCCGAGCGCCCGGATCGTGTCGAAGCGCTGCTGGTCGGTCATCACTAGGAAGATATGCGGCCGCGCAGGAGTATCGGTCATTTCGCCAGCGCCTCGGCGAAATGGAAGCGAACGGATGGCATCAGCATTGTGGGACGGACCTCACATCGAAGAATCGGGCACAGATCCGCAATAATTCCTGCAGCGGCGGGTAGCCGGCAATAGCGCTGCGATAAATCGCCCCGGTCCGGGTCAGGCGGCGGCCGAGATCGACCGGCGCCGGCCCCAGCTCGTTTCCCATCGCGCCGATGATCGCGGCATCCGGCAATATGCACAGATAATCGCCTTCGCGGAGCAGCCGCATGATCGCCAGCAGCGAGTTCGAACGAACGCGGATGCGCGGCGAAATGCCTGTGCGCTCGACGATGCTGTGCAGGGTCTGCGCCTCATAGATCGGATCGTTGGAATAGACGATCCACGGGTAGTCATGGAGCGCGGCATAATCGTGAGGTGGACGGGTCTGGATAGGATGGCCATGGCGGGCGATCACCCGGTCCCAGACCGTGGTGAATTCCTGCACCACCAAGGCGTCGCTCGCCTGCTCGGCGCCCTGGAGGCCACCGAATGACACATCGATGCGCGCTTCCATGAGGGCCGGCAGCACCAGATCGTCAGCCCTGCCGTGGCCGAGCTCGACGACAAGGTTCGGGTACTGCCGATGTAATTCGCTGATCGCCGCGGGGAGCACGACCGCCGACCAGAGCGGTCCGGCGCTTATCCGCAGCAGGCCCTCGGCAAGGCGTCCGCCGCTCGCGAGGTCCAATTCCATCAGCTCCCAGTCGCGTGTGAGCCGGGAGATGTTGGCAAGAAGGCGCTTGCCGAAACTGGTCGGGCGGACACCGCGCGCGTGCCGTTCGAGGAGCGGCTGGCCATAGGCTTCTTCGAGCTGCGCGAGGGAGCGCGAGAGAGCCGGCTGGGTGATGTTCAGCCTCTCGGCCGCCTGGCGCAGGCTCCCGGCTTCGGTGATCGCCTGGAAGCGAAACAGCAAACTCATGCGGTCGAGCATGGTCAGTGATCAGTTTATTTTATTACTGACGCGCACAATGGCATTTGTTTTCTATGTGCGCAATTGGTACCGACCTCCAACTATGAATAATGGGCCCGAAACGCCGGCCCCGAAGGAGGAGAAGTCATTCCATGGAACGTCAATTGGGCATGTCCCGTCGCGCCTTCCTGGCCGCGTCCGGAGCCGCAGCCGCGCTTGCGATGACAGGCGCCGGCAAGGCATTCGCCGCCGACGTGGAATTCAACATTCCGGCGCCGATCGGCGACCTCAAGCCGAACGGGCCGTTCCGCTGGATCGACAGCGGCGACCAGAAGGCCGTGTTCTTCAAGGCTTTCCTGCCGGCCTACAACAAGGCCCGCGGCATCGAATCCAATTACGACGGCCTCCCCTGGCAGGAAATCGCGCAGGTCCTGCCGCTCGGCATCCGCAACGGCACGGCGCAGGACGCATTCTGCCTGCCGCTCAACGTTTCGCCGGGCCTCGCCGTCACCTCGGGCTGGGTACAGCCGCTCGACGGGCTGATCCCCGACCTCGAAAAGTGGAAGGCCGCCTTCCCGCCGGGGGCCTTCCTCGAAGGCCTCAACATGTTCGACGGCAAGACCTATGGCCTGCCCTACACCTCGGGCAAGGTCACATCGGCCCACGTCCTCTACAACCGCAAATATATGGAGGATGCCGGCTACGACCCCGAGAAGACACCGCTGACCTGGACCACGTTCCGGGACGCGGCCAAGAAGATCACCAAGGCCGGAAACGGCAGCCATTACGGCTTTATCATCGGCGGCGCGCAGATCAACAGGTGGCAGGATACCTCCCGCGCCATCGCGCAGGTGGCGGGCGCCTCGACCGGCTCGAATTCCTTCTACTCCGATATCGACTTCCGCACCGGCGAGCTGCAGTACACCTCCGATGCCTATATCGGCGCGATCGAACTGCTGCTGGCGCTCAAGTCGGACGGCAGCGTCTTCCCCGGCGTGACCGGACTGACGGCGCCGCAGGCGCGCGCCTTCATGCCGCAGGGCGTTTCGGGTATGATCCTGCAGGGGCCGTGGAACGTGCCGCAATGGGAGCGCGAGAACCCGAACTTCGATTTCGGCGTCGCGCCGCCGCCGCTGCCGGATAGCGGCAAGGCCTTCCCGATCATCGCTCAGTCCGCCGCGGCGCCGTCGAACACCATGTTCATCTACGCCAAGGCCAAGAACCCCATGATCGCGGCTGACGTCTTCCACTATCTTGGCACCGAGGCGGGTCAGATCGCCTGGGGCAGCCTCGACGGCCCGGCCGATCCGCCGATCTTCCCGTCCTCGATCGAGAAGGCGACCATGTCGGCGCGCTCGAAGGCCATCCTCAAAATGTCCAACGACATAAACCGGGTCGGCCCCAATCCGCTGGTGCGCAATCCGGCTCTGGCGGAGGTCGTCAAGGTCTACAAGGAACCCACGCCGAGCTACGCGCAGACCGTGCAGGGCCTGTTCACCGGCCAGCTGACCGGCGTGAAGGCGAACATGCAGAAGCTCCAGGACGCGACCAACAAGCAGATCGACGACGCCTTTGCCCAGGCGAAGGCCGCCGGAGCGAAGGTCAGCCGCGACGATATGGTGTTCCCGAACTGGGACCCGACCAAGGACTATGGCGACGCCGATTACAAGGCGCTTTGAGACCAAGCCCTTCAGCTGTCGGCCGCCGCCGGATCGGTGGCGGCCGTTGGAAATCCACATGAGGCGTGAGGCGCACCCCGGCCTCGACGGACGGCCGCCCATCGGCCACCATCGCGCAATCCCTGCGAGCGTACTGGACTGAAACATGGCCCTGACACTGGAAAGTGCCGCCCCGACGACACGCCCCGGGCTCGGGGCAAGGCTGTGGCGGAGCCGGATCGAGTACCTGTTCCTGCTGCCGGGACTCGCGATCTTCGCCCTCTTCGTCGGCTATCCTCTCGTCGCGTCCGAGTATTTCTCGCTCCTCCAATGGTCGGGTTTCGATGCCGACCAGGTCTTCGTCGGGTTCGCCAATTATGCCGAACTGCTGGGGGACGGCTTCTTTTGGGCTGCCTTCTGGCGCTCCTTCCTCTTCGCCCTGGGCACCGTGCCGGCGCAGATGGTGATCTCGCTGGTCCTGGCGATCGTGCTCAACAACAAGCTGATCAAGCTTTCGACGCTGTTCCGGACGCTGATCTTCCTGCCGGTCGTCACGCCGGTCGCCGTGATCGGCATCGTCATGACGCTGATGCTCAGCCCCTTCAACGGGCCGGTCAATTCGCTGTTGCAGGGGCTTCACTTCGCCGCCGGCCCCATCGATTTCCTCGGCTCGCCGGATACGGCCCTGCCGACACTGATGGCGATCTATGTGTGGAAGTGGGTCGGGGTAACGCTGGTTTACTGGCTGGCGGCGCTGCAGACGGTGCCGCAGGAACTCTATGAGGCGGCGCGCCTCGATGGGGTGAAGGGCTGGCAGATGACGCTGTTCGTCATCATGCCGATCATCATGCCCTTCGCCATCGTCATTGCGCTCATCTCCGCCATCGGCGCAATGAACGTCTTCCCCCTGATCCAGTCCATGACGCAGGGCGGCCCCTTCTTCGCCTCCGAAGTGATGGAGGTCTATATCTTCCGCAACGCCTTCGCGAGCGTCGGTGGCGCCGTGCCGCGACTCGGCTATGCGAGCGCCGCCGGCGTGTTTTTTGGGCTCGCGATCATGGCTTTGACGGTCCTGCAGATTGCGGCGGCGCGGTATCTGCGAAACCGGGAGGCGAGCCGTGGCCGTTGATGCGCTTGCCTCGGCACCGGGAAGCCGTCGCGTCTGGATCACGCCGGGTCGCCGCATGTGGATCGTCAGCGTCGTGCTGGCGCTCATCTGCTGCGTCTGGGTCTATCCGCTGGTCTGGATGTTCTCGGCCTCGCTCAAGAGCAATGGCGAAATCTTCGGCAATACGGGCCTGATCCCTGCCCAGCCATCCTTCGACAATTATGTGCGGGCCTGGAACGAAGCGCATATCAGCGACTATTTTTTCAATACCCTCTTCGTCACCGTCGGCTCGGTCGTCATCGTGACGATCGCCTCGGCCATGATGGGCTATGTCCTCGGCCGGCGGCGCTTTCCCGGGCGTGCGATCATCTTCGGCCTGCTCGTCTTCACCCTGTTCGTGCCGCAGGGCTATACGATCATCCCGGTATTCGAGCTCCTTTCCATGCTCGGCCTGTCGCAGTCGCTCTGGGGGCTGGTGCTGGCCACGTCCGGCGGCTCCTTCGTGATCTTCGTGCTGCTGTTTGCCGGCTATTTCAGCCAGATGCCGAACGAGCTCGAGGAAGCGGCCAAGATGGATGGGGTAGGGTTCGTCCGCACCTTTATTTTCGTGATGCTGCCGCTGTCCCGGCCGATCATCGTCACGGTCGTGGTCATGCAGACGCTCTATGCCTGGAACGACTTCCTGCTGCCGCTGGTCGTGACGCTGGCCAATCCGGCGATCCGCACGCTTTCGGTCGGCGTCTATGCCTTCCGGGGCGAGAACTTCGTCGATTGGGGCGGCATGACGGCCGCCTCGACCATCACCATCCTGCCCATCGTGATCCTGTTCCTGCTGCTGCAACGCTACTTCATCGACGGCCTCGCCGGCGCGGTGAAGGGCTGAGGCTGCTTCGAGTCAACCAACCGTGCCTGAGAGATCGACATGCCGGGCGTAAGCCTCAAGAACGTAAAGAAGCGCTACGGCACGACCGAAGTGATCCGCGGCGTGGACATCGATATCGAGCCGGGCGAGTTCTGCGTCTTCGTCGGTCCCTCGGGCTGCGGCAAATCCACCCTGTTGCGCATGATCGCCGGACTCGAGGAAATCTCGGACGGCGAGATCAGCATCGACGACCAGCGGGTCAACGAGATCGACCCTTCCCGTCGCGGCGTCGCCATGGTGTTCCAGACCTATGCGCTTTATCCGCACATGACGGTCGAACAGAACATGGGCTTCGGCCTCCGGATGAACGGCGTGCCGCGCGCGGAGGTCGCCGCGCGGGTCGCCACGGCGGCGAAAATTCTCCAGATCGAAGAACTCGTGTCGCGCAAGCCGCGCCAGCTTTCGGGCGGTCAGCGGCAGCGCGTCGCCATCGGCCGCGCCATCGTGCGCAACCCGCAGGTCTTCCTCTTCGACGAGCCGCTTTCGAATCTGGATGCCGAACTGCGCGTCGCAACCCGCGTCGAGATCGCCAAGCTCCATCGCGAGCTGGCCGGCGCAACCATGGTCTACGTCACGCACGACCAGGTCGAGGCCATGACGCTCGCGGACAAGATCGTCGTACTCCGCGCCGGGCGCGTGGAGCAGGTCGGCGCGCCGATGGACCTTTACCAGAGCCCCGCCAATACCTTCGTCGCGGGCTTCATCGGTTCGCCGAAGATGAATTTTCTCGAGCTCGCGCCGGCGTCGGAAGGTCAGCACGCCCTGAAGGACGGGACGACGATCACCCTTGCCGGCGCAGGTGGCGAGCCTTCGACGCTGGGCATCCGGGCAGACCAGCTTCGCCGCGTTGCGCCCGATGCCGCGGATATCGTCGGCGAGGTCAGCGTGGTCGAGCGGCTGGGCGACAGCGAGTTCGCCTATGTGCGGACCCGTTGGGGCCAGGAGGTCATCGCCCGCTTCGAGGGTGGCGCCAACATCGCCGCCGGCGAGCCGATCGGACTCGCCCTCTCCGGGCGCACCCATTTCTTCGACCGGGACGGCAAGGCCATAACGGGCTTGTCGCTCGCCGGATCAAATCAATGACGGATCAGGCAATGCGACCCAATATCCTCTTCATCATGTCCGACGACCACGCCGCCCAGGCGATCTCCTGTTACGGACATGGCCTCAACCGGACGCCCAATCTCGATCGCATCGCCGATGAAGGCATGCGGCTCGACAATTGCTACGTCACCAATTCGATCTGCACGCCGAGCCGGGCCTCGATCCTCACCGGCACCTATAACCACGTCAACACGGTCACCACCCTCGATACCCATATCGACAATCGCCTGCCAAACGTCGCCAAGCATCTTCGCCGTGCCGGCTACCAGACGGCGATCTTCGGCAAATGGCATCTCGGCGAAGGCAAGGCGCACGAGCCGACCGGCTTCGACGAGTGGTCGGTGGTGCCCGGACAGGGCGAATATTTTGATCCCGTCATGATCGACAAGGACGGCCCAAAGACGATCGAGGGCTACGCGACCGATATCATCACCGACAAATGCCTCGATTTTCTCGACCGGCGCGATCCGGAGCGGCCTTTTTTCCTCATGTGCCACCATAAGGCGCCACATCGCAATTTCCAGCCGCATCCGAAATACCGCTCGCTCTACAGCGACGAGGACCTGCCGATCCCGGAGACCTTCCGGGACGATTACCGCAATCGCGCCGCCGCGGCCGCCGCGGCCAAGATGCGGGTCAAGTCCGACATGACCTATGACGATCTCGGGCTGGCGCAGCCGGAGGGCGGCAATGAGGTGGGCGAGCCGATGTTCCCCGGCATGCGCAACCGCAAGGTGCCGGAGCTTGCCGAAGGCGGCTCGATGACGCTGGTCGATATCGAAACCGGCGAGAACTTCGCCTTCACCGATCCCGTGGCGCTCGCTGAGTTCAAGTATCAGCGATACATCAAGCGCTACCTGCGCACCGTCGCCTCGATCGACGAGAATGTCGGGCGCCTGCTCGACTATCTCGATGAGAAGGATCTCGCCCGGGACACCATCGTCATCTACACCTCGGACCAGGGCTTCTTCCTGGGCGAACATGGCTGGTTCGACAAGCGCTTCATGTATGAGGAATCGCTGCGGATGCCGTTCCTGATCCGGTATCCCAAGGCGATCGAGGCGGGGACGACATCCTCGAAAATTGCCATGAATGTCGATTTCGCCCCGACATTCCTGGATTATGCCGAGTTGCCGGTGCCCAGCTACATGCAGGGCACCAGCATGCGGCCATTGCTCGAGCAGACGGCCGATGAAAGCTGGCAGGACGTCGCCTATCACCGCTATTGGATGCACAAGGAATTCATCCACAACGCCTTCGCCCATTACGGGGTGCGCGATGACCGCTACAAGCTCATCTACTGGTACAACGATCCGCTTGAGCAGCCGGGCGCCCTGCCCGGCGACGAGCCTCCCGAATGGGAGCTCTTCGATTGCCAGGAGGACCCCTACGAGCTCGTCAATCGGGCGGACGACCCGGCTTACGCCGAAGTGTTCCGGATGATGCTCGGCAAGCTCGATGCCAAGATGGCCGAGATCGGCGATATTCCCGAGCACGATAGCGGCGCCGTGACCGCGCAACTGAACTTAGGACCCCCCGCCGGCAAGCAGAGCAGGAAGGTCTCGGCCGCGCCCAATGGCGTGCCGGTCAGCGCGATTGCAGCGGTGTCGGCGCGAGAAAGCAGATAGTTTGGAGGGCTATGCCGAAGCCGCCACATCGGCGACCGACGCGCGCGCCACATAGCTGCAGGCGATGCGCTGCGAGAATGCCCGCGGCGCCTCGCCCTCCGCCTGCGCCAGCAGATAGTCGACGGCCATTTCGCCCATCTCCGCGTGAGGAACGCGCACCGTGCTCAATTGCGGCGACAACAGCCGGGAGGCCGGCGCATCGTCGAAGCCCGCGACCGACACATCCTGGGGGACGTGCAATCCCCTCCCCTTCACCGCTTCGTAGCAGCCGATCGCCATCTGGTCGCTG
>DASZUI010000047.1:0-16454 GCA_035547675.1 Devosia sp. | reverse complement strand
CCCGATCGCGACAATTTTCATCGCTTTCAATCTTAATTAGGGCTGTTCGGGCTTTCGCCTGGCGTTTTGCCGCGCCTCCTTCATCCTTGTGGCGGTTTGGAGGCAAGCATGGCGCGGTCCGATACCAGCCCGCTGAAACAGAAGCCGTTTTCGCTCGCCTGGGAAGGGCTGGCCAGCCGGCTCGATGCCGCACGCCCCGACCTGCCGATGCGGCAGGCGGAGCAGCGCCGGCAAAGCCATGTGCGGCAAATGCTGGTTGCCGCGGCCATGGCCGGCGGCGGCATCCTCGCCGTTGCCGCCGTGATGATGCTGGGCGTGCTGTAGGTATCCGCTCAGACGAGACTGCCCGAAATCAGCCGGTCCAGCCGCCGTCGATGATATGGATCTGCCCGGTCGTATAGGTCGCACCGGCGAGATAGACCGCGAGGTCCGCGACTTCCTCGGGCTGGGCGATGCGGCCGATGGGCTGGCGGGCGATGAAGGCCTGGCGGGCTTCCTCGACATTGCCGGTCGCGGCCCAGCGCTCATGCAGCGAGGGGCTTTCGACGGTGCCCGGGCAGATGGCGTTGACCCGGATGCCCTTGCTCACATAGTCGGCCGCGACCGATTTGGTGAGGCCGATCACCGCCGCCTTGGAGATCGAATAGGCCGCCCGGTTCGGCACCGCCTTCACCGAGGAGGCGACCGTGGCCATGTTGATGATGGCGCCGTCGCCGCGCTCGATCATCTGCGGCAGGATGGCCTTGATGGTCCTGACCTGCGCCCAGAGGTTGAGGTCGAGCGCGAATTCCAGCTCCTTGTCCGGCATTTCGAGGATCGTGCCGTTATGGACGATGCCGGCGCAATTGAAGAGCACGTCGATGCGCCCGATCTCGGCCACCGCCTTGAAGATCGCGTCGCCGTCGAGCACGTTGAGCACGCGCGTGGTCACGCCGGCCACGCCGTCGAGTTCGCGCAGTTTCACTTCGTTTATGTCGGTCGCCACTACGCGCGCCCCGGCCCGGGCAAAGGCGAGCGCCGAGGCCTTGCCGATGCCCTGGGCCGCCGCGGTGATGAAGACGATTTTGCCGCTGATGTCGGCCAATTGCTTCTCCTCCTGTTTGGTCGAGGCTGAGGATTAGCATTGCCGGCAGTTGGCTTAGAAGGGCCGGCCGTGCAAAGTTCGTCCGGCGAGGGGGATTCCGCCATGGCCGTGCCGATATTGGATACGCACCTGCACCTGGTCTATCTCGACCGCTTTTCCTATCCATGGCTGGAGCTCGAGCGCGATCTCAAGGCGCAGCGGCCGGTCGAGAGCTATTTCGCCGAAGCCGAGGCGCTCGGGATCGAAGCGGCGATGCATATGGAGGTGGATGTCGCCGAGGACGAGATCGAGGACGAAACGCGCTTCGTCACCCGGCTCGACCCGCGCCTCGCCGGCGCGATCGCCGCCTGCCGGCCCGAAAGCCGCAACTTCGCCAGCCAGTTCGAAACGCTTTCCGCCATTGCCGGCGTCAGGGGGTTCCGCCGCATCCTGCACACCCAGCCCGACGGGCTGTCGCAAACCTCCGTCTTTCGCGACAATCTGCGGCGGCTGGCCGATGGCGACTTCACCTTTGACCTGTGTCTCAGGGCGGACCAGTTGCTGCCGGTCGGCGCGCCGCTGGTCGACCAGTGCAACGAGGTGCAGTTCGTACTCGACCATTGCGGCGTGCCGAATATTGCCACGGGCGATTTCGGGGCCTGGCGGGACGCCGTCTCCGAGCTGGCGCGCCGGCCGAATCTCGCCTGCAAGGTCTCGGGCATCATCGCCTATGCCGGGCCGAACCCGACCGCAGCGGCGCTGCGGCCCTATGTGGAGCATGTCATAGCCAGCTTCGGCTGGAACCGGGTGGTCTGGGGAAGCGACCACCCGGTCTGCACACGCTACGCAAATCTGACGAGATGGGTCGAAATCAGCCGGGAAATCGTGGCGGGCGCCAGCGATAGCGAGCAGCGGCGGCTGTTTGCCGACAATGCGCGCCGGCTTTACCGGCTTTAGGCGGCCTCGGTGAGGCGGCGGAGCGCCCCGCGGCGGCCGGTGAGCATATGGCGGCGGCGCGCCGCCGGCCTGGTGCGGGCCGCCATTACCCGGCGCGGCGCCTCCGGATGGGGCAGGTCCAGCCCCAGGGCGCTCGCAACGGCGTTTTCAAGCACGCGATCCAAATCAGTGGGCTTACGCATGTCCACTCCTTCTGTCCTGCTATAAATGTCGCCGCGCTCGACGGCGATTTCGATGGTTAACGGAGTGTTGGCGCCAAAGTTGCCTCACGCCCTGGTGACGTTTTTGCAGGCTGATCGTGGCGGGGCCCTTGCAATTGTGGCAATTATAGGACGTAATGCGTTATGGCAGGAGCGAGAGGGGACGCGTACCTGGACAGTTCTCATTCAAAGCTTATTTCTCCTTTCGATAATATCTCCGCTACTAGTTCAAAAGAATTCGACTTGATGCCGAAGAGCCTATCGCTACGGCTGCTGGGGCGGCCGTCCCTGAGCGACGAAGCAGGAAACCCCGTACCGGGCCTACCGCAGAAGGCGTTCGTCCTGCTTGCCATGGTGGCGCTCGGTCCGGCCGAGGGCCTGACCCGCTCCGAGGCCGGACAACGGCTCTGGGAAGGGGCGGAGCTGTCGCAGAGCAATGCCAATCTGCGGCAATTGCTGTTCCGCATCCGCCGGGCGGAGACGCGCGCCGGGGTGGCCATTTTCGACATGGATGGAAATGTCATCCGGCTTTCGGGGCAGATCGCCGACAGCGATGTCCGGCATTTGCTGGCCACCGAAACCATCGCCACCGCGGGGGCGATGCACACGCTGACCAAGCTTTATCGCGGCGACCTGCTCGAAACCTGCCGGGAGCCGGGCAAGGCGCTGGCCGCCTGGCTCGACACGGAGCGGGGACGGCTGCGCGACTGGTTCGCGCAGCTGGTGCTGGAGGGGGCGCCGCGCATCGATCCGCTGACCGCCGGCATGGCGCTGCGCCACTTGGCCGAGCTTTCCCCGCCATTGCCGCAGGCGGCGCAGGCGCTGCTGAGACACCTCATCGCCACCGGCAAGGTCTGGGAGGCGCGGCGATTCCTCCATGAGGCCGGCGTCAAATTCGGCCAGGACGCGGAGGACCTGTTCGGGGCGGAGGCGCGGCTGCTGTTCCGCCCGGCAGGCGCGGCGGCCGAACCGCGCGAGACCGGCGAAGTGCGCGGCCCGGCGCTAGAGGGCTCGCCCCTGCCCCGCGTCGCTCTTATGTTCTCGGCCGATCGCGACCTGCCGCGGGAGCTCGCCGGGTTCGCCCGCGCGCTCAACGAAGACATCACCATCGCCCTGACGCGGCTCAAGACGCTGTCGGTGATGGCCACGCATACGGCGGACCAGATCGCCGGCGGCCAGGCCCACATGGCCGATTATTTCGACCTCGACTATGCCGTCACCACGCGCCTGTCGCCCGACCCCATGGAACCGGGCGGCACGCGGCTGTCGGTGCTGCTGGAGCGCATGCCGACGCGCGAGATGCTGTGGGCCGACCGTTACGCGTTCTCCATTGAGGCGGGGCCGGCGCATTACGCGCAGGTCACCAATTCCCTGGCCTGGGCGCTGGTCGACAAGATCGAGCGCTACGAGCTCAAGGATTTCGAGACGACCGGCGACGCCAAGGCCTATGCGCACTTCCTGGCCGGGCAGGAAGCGATCAAAGTCATGGACCTGCGCGACATAAGGCGGGCAAGGCGGCATTTCCGCGACGCACTGGAGCGGGCACCGGAATTCGCGCAGGCGGTGGGCGGCATCGCGCACACGCTGGTGCTGGAATGGATCCTCAGGGGCGGCGCGGACCAGGAATTGCTGACCCGCGCGCGGGCGAGCGCCGAACGGGCGGTCGAACTCGATCCACTGGACGGCAACGGCCATCGCATGGTGGGCCGGGCGCTGCTGTTCCAGGGCAACTTCCAGGAAAGCCTCGCCCGGTTCGACCGCGCCAAGCAGCTGGCGCCGAACCATGCCGACCTGCTGGTCGATTTCGCCGACACGCTGATGCACAATTCCGACGTGCAGGAGGCCAATGTGCAAATCGAGGCGGCGCTCAGGCTCAATCCGCTGGCGCCGGACAATTACTGGTGGGCGTCGGCCGGCATCAAATTCTTTCTCGGCGACTACCAGGCGGCGCTCGACCATCTGTCGCGCATCCGCAATGACGAGCCGGTGCTGCGGCTGATCGCGGCCTCCGCCGCCATGGCCGGGCAGATGACGCTGGCCCGCTCGGCGCGGGTCCGCGCCATGGCGATCGATCCGGCGTTCCGGCTCGACGAATGGATCGCCGTGCTGCCGCAGAAGAACCCGGTTTACCGCAGCCTCTATCGCGAGGCGCTGCGCTCGGCGGGGTTCAAATAGGCTTGCCTGCCGCCCCGGCATGGACTAGCTCGCGGGAGCGACAGCGGCGAGGCGAGGATGAGCAGCAGGGCGGGAAACGAGGTGGCGCGGCTGCGGCGGCTGAAGCGGCTCGCCGCCCGCCATGGGCTCGCGATCCTCGTCGCCACCAAGCCCAGCTCAAAGGTGGCCGAAGGCGGCTACATGCTGACCGAGGACGAGACGCGCAAGGTGCTGCTCGGCGACCGGCCGCAGCCCTATAGCGCGAGCCTCGACGCCATCGAGGCGCACCTCGACCAGTTGCTGGCCGAAGACTAGCGTTCATCACGCAGAATCGGCGCCGCGAGGCCCGCTCGCCGCCCCCTGCCCGCGCGGGCTCGGCGCACCGCCTCCCTTCCCGAAAAAATAAACGCGACTGCCGCGGCCGAACGCCGCTGCTTTTGATCACAAGCCGGCCGGCTTCACGCGGGCCGCCGCGCCGTGCGCACGTGGTAAATACCTGTTTTATATGTGACAATTCCCTGACATCGATGGCCACGTGAAGTATTCGGCAAGCAGTCCGGACGCTGCCGCGGATCGTGATGCAGTCGATGGCTGCCGCAGTTGACACGTTCGCGGCGCGCGGTTTACCGTCCCTTAAATGATCAATAAAAACCGGATTGCTCGATTGGTGACGGGCAATACCGCGATGGAGGGACACCAGGCCGTCTGTGGCAAGTTGCAGTCATGCTGTAACCGTAGTCAGTAGAACTGCGGACAGCGATAGCTATGGCGTAGGTGAATAATCGCGTGACGGATCCGGTGGAGGCCGGATGGGTTGGCGAGTGATGCGGCGGAGCGCAGGGAAGGAGCGCTCCGGTACACCGACGGCGAAGGCTCCCATGGCCGGACCGCAGAGGTCCGAAGCCGAAAGTCCAGCAACATTTCAGACACAGACGGCGGGTCGCGTGAATGGGTCAATCGCCCATCATGCTGCCCGTTAGCGCTGTCCCGTGGTCACCGCGCTGAATGGCGGGCAGATGAACTGCCCGGGGGAGGGAATAACAAGTCAAAACACCAGAAGCGCCGTCCGTCGGGACGGCTGAATTCTGCTCCATCGACAGGCAAGGGAGGAATCTGTCATATGGTAAAGTTTAAGTTAATTGGCTCGGCATTGCTGGCACTGGCTGCCATCGCCGTGCCGACCGCGGCGCTGCCGCAGGATGCCGCGCCGGCGGCGCCCACCGAAATCGCCCCGAAGACGCCGCTGCCGAATGTGCCGCGCAACCAGACACTCGTGCTCGGCTGGAGCATTGCGTCGCCGATCGGCGTGACCAACCCATGGGCCGTGCCCGGCTATACGCACCAGGAAGGCAACAACCTGATGTTCGAGCCGCTGCAATATTACGCGATTTTCGCCAACAAATACATTCCGTGGCTGGCGGAGAGCTGTGAATATACGAGCAAGGACTTCACCTCGCTCGAGATCAAGCTGAATCCGGCAGCAACCTGGAGCGACGGCACGCCGGTGACGGCGGATGACGTGGTCTACACGTTCGAAGGGCAGATGAAGAACGACAAGCTGCCCTACCACGCCGATTTCCAGGAATATGTCGACAGCGTTACCGCGGTCGACAAGGAAACCGTCGACGTCAAGTTCAAGATTCCGGCGCCGCGCTTCAAGTTCGAGGTGCTGACCCTCAAGTTCGACACCGGCATTCCGATCGTCCCCAAGGCCTGGGAAGAGAAGCAGAAGGACGTCAATGCGGCCGCCGGCGGCACCGACATCCCGCATTCGGGCCCCTATGACCTCGTCGCCTGGAACGCCAACCAGAAGATCTACAATCTTCGTGAGAACTGGTGGGCCATCAAGGCCGGCCTCAGGAGCGATCCGGCGGTCAAGCGCGTGGTAATCGTCAACCTGGGCGGCACGGTCGGCCAGAACATGGATACGGTCGCCCAGCGCATCGTCAACAACGAGATGGATTCCTCGCTCGACATGCGTGCCCAGGTGATCGGCAATATCCTGGCGCAGAACCCCAAGGTCACGTCCTGGACGGGCAACAAGTCGCCCTTCGGCTATCGCGACTGGTGGCCCAACTCGCTGTGGATGAACACCCAGTTGGCGCCCTATAATGACGTCCGCGTCCGCAAGGCGATGAGCCTCGCCATCAACCGCGACCAGATCGACCAGGTGCTTTACGACGGCGCCCACGTGTCGACAATCTATCCGTTCCCGCTGTACCCGAACCTGCAGAAGTTCGCCGACTCGCCGGCCGTCAAGGCCGAGGAGGCGAAGTACAATCCCGGTGAATACAATCTCGACAAGAGCGCCCAGCTCATGACCGAGGCCGGCTTCACCAAGAATGGCGACGGGCTGTGGGAGAAGGACGGCAAGACGGTCAACGCCACGATCAACGCTTTCGAGGGCATCCATTCCGACATCGCTCCGGTGCTGGTCGAGATGCTCCGCGACGGCGGTTTCGACGCCGCGGTGAACTTCGGCGCCGATGCGCAGCAGAACATGAATGACGGCGTGCCCGGCCTCTATCTTGCCGGTCATGGCGCCTCGCTGCTCGATCCGGATGCGGCGCTCGAACTGTTCGACGGCAAGTACAGCTCGCCGGTGGGCGCGCCGGTTGCCGGTGCGGGCCGCTATTCGCGGTACAAGAACCCCGAATACGACAAGCTGCTCGACGAGATGGCGCCGCTCGGCGCGGATGATCCGACGTTCCAGGCCGACGCCGCCAAGGCGCTGGGCATCTACTGGCGCGACGTGATCGACATTCCGATCATCCAGTGGCTGCACCGCATTCCCTATAACAACACCTACTGGACCAACTGGCCGAGCGAGACCAACCTCGCCGACGGTGAGAACGGCGCATTCTGGGCCCATACCGGCATGCTCGAGATCACCAATCTGAAGCCCTCGGGGGCCAAGTAGGCGCGAATTCGCGGGGTGCGCGTCCGAGTGGCGCGCACCCTTCTTATCATTCTAGTCCCGTTGGAGAGGCCGAGTTGGGCACTTTCAAGCTGGTCGTCAGGCGCCTGCTGTTTCTGATCTTCGTCATCTGGGCCGCCTCGACGATCACGTTCTTCATTCCCCGCTTCTCGGACCGCAATGCGATCCGCGAACGCTTCGCGCAACTGGCCCGAACCGGCGGCTTCTCGCCGGGAGACCTCGAGAAAATCGTCGGTGCGATGGAGCACCAGTTCGGCCTCGACCGGCCGCTGTGGCAGCAATATCTCGACTACATGTGGAGCGTGCTGCACCTGGATTTCGGCTTCTCGCTCAACAAATATCCCGCGACGGTGCTCGACCTGATCGCACAGTCGCTGCCCTGGACGCTCGGCCTCATCTTCGTGACGACCGTCCTCAGCTTCATCATCGGCAATCTGCTCGGCGCCATCGCCGCCTGGCCGCGCGCGCCGGGGTGGATGCGCGCGGTGGCGACGCCTTTCGTGCTGCTGACCGGCGTGCCGCCGGTGCTGATGGGCGTGCTGCTCATCTTCTTCGTGGGTTTCAAGCTCAGGGCGCTGCCGCTCGGGGGCGCCTATTCGATCGGGGTGGTGCCGAACTGGTCCTGGGGCTTCGCCCTCGACATGGGGGCGCACCAGATCCTGCCGGCGCTGGCGCTGATCCTCGGCTCGGTCGGCGGCTGGGTGCTCTCCATGCGCGGCATGGGCATAACCATCCAGGGCGAGGACTATGTCAATTTCGCCGAGCACAAGGGCCTGGGCGGCATCACCATCTTCCGTGACTATTACATGCGGAACGCCATGCTGCCGCAGGTCACGGGCTTCGCGCTGGCGCTGGGCACGCTCGTCACCTCGGCCATCGTGGTCGAGGGCATATTCGGCCTGCCCGGCATCGGCACGGTGCTGCAGCTGGCCATCCAGTCCAACGACTTCCCGGTGATCTACGGGATCGTGCTGTTCATCACCATCACCGTCGCCACGCTGATGGTGCTCCTCGAATTCATCTATCCGCTACTCGACCCGCGGATCCGCAAGCAATAGGGGCGGCAAATGGCAACGATCGCAATTCCAACCACGGCCGCGGAGGAACAGGTTCGCCAGCCGGGCCAGCTCACCCTGCTGCTCCGCTATCTGAGGCGTAACAAGAGCCTCGCCATCGGCCTCGGCGTGCTGCTGGCGCTGGTACTGTTCACGGCGATCGGCATGCTCACCATCAATCCCAAGCAGGCCTATCCGCTCGCCGCCATGTTCAAGCAGCCGCCGAGCCTCAAATATCCCTTCGGCACGGATTTCTTCGGCCGTAACCTGCTGGCCGCCATGGTGGTGGGCATGTGGCAGACGGCCATCATCGGCGTGGTCGCCGGGGCGCTGGGCACGCTTATCGGCGTGGTGCTGGGGTTCGTCTCGGCCTATTTCGGCGGCTGGATCGACACCATCATCCGCAGCGCCTGCCAGATCCTGACGCCGATCCCCGTGCTGCTGATCCAGGTGGTGGTGGCGAGCTCGCTCGACAAGCGGGACGTCACGATCCTCACCATGGCGCTGATCGTGGTGATGCTGGCCTGGATGGGGCCGACGCTGGTGATCCGCTCGCAGGTCCTCACCATGAAGGAGCGGCAATTCGTGTCGGTGGCCAAGCTGTCGGGCGTTTCCGACCTCGGCATCATCTTCAAGGAAATCCTGCCCTGCCTGCTGCCCTTCATCGCCGCGGCCTTTGTCGGCCAGGTGTTCGCGGCGGTCTTCGCCTCCTTCTATCTCGCGGTGCTGGGGCTGGGGCCGCTGCGCGAGCCGCTGCTCGGCAACATCATCTGGGCGGCGCAGGGCCAGGGCGCCTTCTTCAACGGCTGGTGGTGGTGGCCGATCGAGCCGGCGATCGCCATGATCCTCATTCTCGGCTCGCTCGCGCTCGTCATCATGGGGATGGACGAGCTGGCAAATCCACGCGTGCGCAGGTCGGAGTGAGACAATGAGTGCGACAATGACCGAAACTCCGGCGCCAGCGCGGGAAACGAGGCGGGCGGCGGCACCGGCCAATCCGGTGCTCAGGGTCAACCATCTCGAGGTGACCTATTACACCGATGCCGGCCGCGCCCGGGCGCTCGACGATGTGAGCTTCACCCTCAATGCCGGCGAAAAGCTCGGCATGGTCGGCGAATCCGGGTCCGGCAAGAGCACCATGGCGCTGGCCATGATGCGGATGATCAAGCCGCCGGGGCGGATCGAGGGCGGCGAGGTAATCGTCGGCGGCACCGACCTCATGCAGCTCGACGCCGAAGGCATGCGCAAGGCGCGGCTCTCCAAGATCGCCTATATCCCGCAGGGCGCGATGAACTCGCTCAATCCGGTCATGCGGATCGGGGCGCAGATGGTGGACGCGGTGCGCTCGCACAATACCGGCGAGAGCATGTCGCAAATCCGCGAGCGCTGCCTCGACGCGCTGGAATCGGTGGACCTCGACCGGGGCGTGTTCCGCATGTATGCGCACGAGCTCTCCGGCGGCATGAAGCAGCGCGTCTGCATCGCCATCGGCATCTTGCTCAAGCCCGAGGTGATCATCGCCGACGAGCCCACCAGCGCGCTCGACGTGGTGACGCAGCGTCAGGTGATGGAAACCATCGACCGGGTGCAGAAGCAGATCAATGCGGCGGTGATCCTTATCGGCCACGACATGGGGCTGATGGCCCAGTTCGTGGACAAGGTCGCGGTGATGTATGCTGGCCGGCTGGTCGAGGTGGCGACGGTCAGGGACATGTTCACCGCCCCCAAGCACCCTTACGCGCAGGCGCTGATCTCGAGCCTTCCCAGCCTCGACAACAAGGGCGTGTTCCAGGGCATACCGGGCCTTGCCCCCTCGCTCCTGCGGCTGCCTTCAGGCTGCGCCTTCCATCCGCGCTGCGCCAGGGCGATGGAGGTGTGCAGCCTCAGCAAGCCCGAGGTGAGGACGCTCGCCGAGGGGCGCGTCGTCACCTGCCATCTTTACGACCACGAGGCGTGAATTGGAAAATCTGCTCGAACTCAGGAACGTCTCGAAGGTCTATAGCCGCGGCCTGATCAATGCACAGCCCACGGTGGCGCTGCAGGACATCTCGCTCACTCTCAAGGAAGACGAGCCGACCATCCTGACCGTCGCCGGCGAGAGCGGCAGCGGCAAGACCACGCTTGCCATGCTGCTGCTCGGCTTCATCACGCCGACCACCGGACAAATCATCTATCGCGGGCAGAACATCACCTCGCTGCATGGCAAGGACCGCATCGCCTATCGGCGCGAGGTGCAGGCGGTGTTCCAGGACCCCTTCGCGGTGTTCAACCCGTTCTATACCGTCGACCATCTGCTCACGGTGCCGATCAAGCGGTTCAAGCTGGCGCGCTCGCGCAGCGAAGCCCGTTCCAAGATGGAAGAGGCGCTGACCGCCGTGGGCCTCAGGCCCGAGGACGTGCTCGGGCGCTTCCCGCACCAGCTCTCGGGCGGGCAGCGGCAGCGCATCAACGTAGCGCGGGCGCTGCTGCTCAAGCCGCGGCTGCTGGTGGCGGACGAACCCGTGTCGATGGTCGATGCCTCGCTCCGGGCGAACATCCTCGAGACGCTGCGGAGCCTGCAGCGCGACCATGGCGTGTCGATCATCTACATCACGCACGACCTGACCACGGCCTATCACATCTCCAAATCCATCATCGTGCTCTATCGCGGGCAGGTGATGGAGGCGGGCGACGTGGACACGGTGATCAAGGACCCGCGGCACCCCTATACCAAGCTCCTCGTCGACTCGATTCCCTGGCCCAATCTCGATCAGCGCTGGGGCAACGAGCCGATCAAGGCGCGCGTCGCGGACGGCTATAGCGACGGCTGCAAGTTTCGCACCCGCTGTCCCATGGCCATGGAAGCCTGCAAGGTACGGCCGCCGCTGTTCCAGATCGATCCGACCCACACCGCCGCCTGCTACCTTTACGACAAGCAGCCTGAAGTGGCGCCCGAGCGGCTCTCCGAGCTGCTGCCCGCGTAGCGCCACTGTCGGCCGCAAAGGCGCGGCGGCTTGGGGGAGCCGCCGCGCCGCCACCCTCCCCTTCCGGCGGCACGCCGCCACCTGTCCGCCGCAACGGACTTCAAGGACATAGCCGATGCTTGAGATTGCCGAGTTCATCAACCCGACACGGTCACCCTTGTGGAAGCTCGCCAAACAGGCGGGTGTCGACCTCGCCGTAGGGGGCCTGCCGCCGGCCGAGACGCTGCGGCCCGGCGAGGCGCCCTGGGATTTTTCGGCGCTCTCGCGCATGAAGGAGCGCTATGAGGAGGGCGGCTTCAAGCTGGTGGTGATCGAGGCACGGCCGCCGCTCAACAAGGCCAAGCGCGCCCTGCCCGGCCGCGACGAGGAGATCGCCACGGTCTGCACGCTGCTCGAGAGCATGGGCAAGCTCGGCATTCCGGTCTGGTGCTATGAGTGGATGACGGATTTCAACTGGGTCAGGACCAATATGGCGACGCCCTCGCGGGGCGGCTCGGTGGTCACCAGCTTCGACATCAAAGACGTGCCCGAGAACATTACCGGCAATCCGCCGATCAGCGAGGACGAGCTCTGGGCCAACCTCGAATACTTCCTCAAAAAGGTGCTGCCGGTCGCCGAAAGGGCCGGCGTCAAGATTTCCATGCACCCGGACGATCCGCCGCTTTCGCCCATTCGCGGGGTCGGCCGGATCATGCGCAGCGTCGACAATTACCAGCGCCTGACCGAAATCGTGCCCAGCCCGATGAATACGATCACGCTCTGCCAGGGCAATTTCACGCTGATGACCGACGATCTGCCGGCCGCGATCCGCAAATTCGGCAAGAAGATTTCCTTCGTGCATTTCCGCGACGTGAAGGGTACGCCGCAGCACTTCGAGGAGACCTGGCATGATGCGGGAAAGACCGACATGCTGGCCTGCATGAAGGCCTACAGGGACATCGGCTTCGACGGCGTGCTTAGGCCTGATCACGTGCCCACCGTCGAGGGCGACAGCAACGAGCACGCCGGCTATTCCTCTTTCGGCCGGCTCTATGCCATTGGCTATATCCGCGGCCTCAGGCAGGCCGTTTACGCGCAACAGGACTGATCATGAAAATCGCGCTTACAGGCGGCAGCGGCGGCGTGGGCCGCGCGATCGCGGCCGCGGCCCTCGAGCAGGGCCATTCCATCGTGTCCATCGACCGGATGGCGCCGACGGATGATTACGCGGGCAAGGATTTCCGTTTCGTGCTCAGCGAGATGAGCGACTACGACACCATCGTCGAGGCGTTCGCCGGGGCGGACGCGGTGATCCACATGGCCGCTATCCCCTCCCCCAACCGGCATCCCGACCATGTGGTGCACAACAACAATGTCGTGGGCAGCTATAACGCGCTGCGCGCCGCCGCCGAGCACGGCATCATGCGCATCTGCCAGGCGTCGAGCGTCAATGCGATCGGCCACGCCTATTCGCGCAGCCCCCGCTACGATTATTTCCCGCTGGACGAAGAGCATCCGAACTATTCGGAGGAGCCCTACAGCCTTTCCAAATGGATCTGCGAGCAGCAGGCCGACGCCTTCGTGCGGCGCTATGAGGACATGAAGATCGCCAGCATGCGCTTCCATTGGGTGGTGCCGGAGCGAGCGCGGGCGGCGCAGAATTTCACGCTCGATTCGCCGAACCCGGAGAAGCACCTCTGGGCCTATACGCGGTTCGACGCCGCCGCCGACGCCTGCCTCAGGAGCCTGACGGCGCCGTTCGAGGGGCACGAGGTCTTCTATATCGTCGCGCCTGACACCACGGTCGATGCGCCGAGCCTGGAGCTGGCGCGGCAACACTTCCCCAACGTGCCGATCAAGGGCGATTTTTCCGGCCGCAGCAGCTTCTTCAGCTCCGCCAAGGCCGAGCGCCTGCTCGGCTGGACCCACCCGGCGGGGGCTTAATCGCGGCCATAGGTTTCCCGCAGCCAGTCGATGAGGCGCTGGCGGTCCGACAGGATGCCGCCATCGCCGAGTTCGGCGCCGGGGAAGCCGTGGCGGCGCAGCGCCTCGCCCAGCGCGAGCCGGCGATTGGCCGGATTGACCACGGCAAGCACGCGATCGGCGATCTCGACGGCCAGTGTCCGGCTCATGCTGCGCGCCATGGCTCTGTCTCCGTTACTTTGGGCCGCCGAGCCACCAAGGCCCGCTTGACAGCGCCCGGCGGGCCGACTTCTCTTACCCCGGTTCTGGGGGAACACAACCGTGAACAAGACGATCCTGCCCGCGGCGGCGCTGCTGCTCGCTGCAACACAAGTGGAAGCGGCGCCTTCGGCGAAGGTGACGATGGCGGCGATGGCGGAGTGGTATGCGGCCCATTGCGACGCCAAGGGCCTCGCCGGTCCGAATGGCGCAATGGCTGCCGCCTTTGCCAAGACCGCCAGCGCCGCCGACATGACCGCGGCGCGCCAGGCGGTCGCGGCCAAAGCCGGCACATTCCCGGACGTAAAGACCGCCTGCGGCGTGCTGGCCAAGGGTTTCGGCCAGTAACAACGCTTCGGCGGTATGGACGAACGGGGAGCTTCAGCCCCCCGTTCCGGATTGCCTCGGGCTTCGCCCTGCCTCAGGCGTTGACGAAGACCACGCCACCCGCCTTGGCCGAGACGGCCAGGACATCGCTCGGCTTGTAGCCGGCGTTCTGGATGGCGGAGGCGAGGTTGTCGCTGGCGGCAACTTCGTTGTCGAGCCGGGTCACGGCTGCGTTGGGTGGCACGGGCACCTGCCCGCGCTTGTAGCCCTTGAGCGTCGACACCTTGACGATGTTGACGCTCTTGGCGTTGGCCAGCCTGGCGACGCCGCTGTCATCGCCCAGCATTTTGCCGGTGACGTCCTGGAAGGTGAGGCCGCCGGTATAATGGGCCACGACCTTGCCGACGATGCAGCCGCCCAGCGCGCCCAGGATCGTCGAGTGATGCGTCACATGGGCGGCCACGCCCCCCACAATGGCGCCGCTGATGCAGCCCGCCGCCTGCGCCGGCGCGGCCCCCGCCAGGGCACCGCAGATCGCGAGCACGGCCAAAGTCAGCTTGACCTTCATTTCCTTCTCCGTTCGAACGTGAATGCGCCCCTTGGCGGCAAGACATAGCTACCCCGCCGCTCTGCCGTGATGCGGCGTAATGCAGCACATCCGCCAATGGATCGCGGAAGAGCAAGGCAGAAGGCTCTGCCTGGAATATCCGGAGGGCGCGGGAGAGGCCATGCCCCCCGCGCCCCGGGTCCGGCTGCCGCCGGCTATTTCCGCATCAGGCCGCCGCTCTTGCTGACTGCACTGGCGGCGCCAGCGGAGACGCTGACGCTGCTGCTGCCGCCGCCGGTGCTGGAACTGCCATTGCCGCGGGTGATGGTGAGCGTGCCGCCCGAACTCGTATTGCCGGTCGAGGTGGAGTTGCCGCTGCCGTTGCGGCCCGAAAGCGGCAGCGCCATCGTTCCTCCGCCCGGGCGAAGGCCGGCGACCTGCCGGCCGTGCAGGCTGATGGTGATGGTGCAGGAATTGCCGACGCAGTCCACGTCGCAAATCTTGCTGTTATTGGGTCCGCATACCGTCGCGCAGCCCGAATGGCCTCCCCCGGTGGAGATGCCGCCGTGATTGCCGCAGAACTGCTGCATCTGCGACTTGGTAATGTGATAACTGCCATCGGCCGGGAAGGCATAGGCCGGCGCGCCAAGAAGCAACGTCAGCAGCCCCGCGGCCACACTCAGAGTCTTGATCATCGTCCGTCTCCAATGAACTCGCCTATCCGGCGGTCACCGAATGAGGCGCCCAGCAAGCTGAATATTCGCGCAGCAAGCCGTTCATCCTGCGTTTCGGTCCATCCCGAAAGCAAGCACAGCAAAGCGATTTGAAGGGAACGAATGGTGCCGGGACCGGCACCACACTCGCCGCCTAAGCTGTTGATATGAGTTTGGATCGAACTAGCATGGTCAGCCGGATACCCCCAAACATACCCCCATGCTACTACATTGTCTCGGTTATAGGCTGTCGAATCCATCCCTGCCATTGCTCCAACCAGCACGGTGAACGGAGAGTCCGAGCAAGGGGTACCCCGGGGGGTATCTGGACATGCCCACCCCCGTCCTGCCCAGCAATGAGGGGCCCCGCTCGAACGGAGCCCCCCCAAAAGCAAATGTAACCCTGGCAACACCAAAGCAGGTGATCCACGGGTCCTCTAGTCGTTAGCCCCGGTCAGCCCAGGTATCGATCTCGTCAAAGCTCAGCGCGTCGAACGCATCGTCCAGCTTTCGTATATCCCACACCAGCCTGGAACCGATGTGTATCGGCTCTGGCATGGTGCGGTTCTCGACCATCTCGTCGAATTTCGTGGTGGACACGCCAACGTAGACTGCAGCCTCAATTCGGTGCAGGCCGCGGCGGGGCAGCGGATAGTCCGCACGGGGACTGGCTTTCGGCATCCTTTACCTCATGGGTAAGAGTTGAAGGATCCCGTGGTTGGGCGGTTGGACCACCATAGCGGCAGAGCGGAACTTGCACAGCCCGCACATGACCCCCTCAACATCGCAGGCGTTACACCGCCCCAATCGGTTGCGCCGCCAACACGCCCGGTGCGTACAAAGACTCGACGCTGCCGCCCCTCAACGCTAGCGTGCCGCTGCCCAGGGGGAGGCAATGAGCCGTCAGCTAGTTCTCGACTACTTCAACGAAATTGACCGCCTGAAGAAGTTCTCCGGCACGACGACGGAGGGTGTGGTCAGCGAAGCCTTCAAGGACCTGCTGAAGGCGTGGGCACGGCAGAAGAACCTCGTGTTCCTCGCCCAGTACGAGTTCGACTCGACACAGAAGACGCGCATCCGCCCCGATGGCACAATCCTACACGATCTGCGGGTGCCGCTCGGCTATTGGGAAGCCAAGGACGAGGACGACGATCTCGACGAGGAGATCGCCAAGAAGCTCCGCAAAGGCTACCCGCAGGACAATATCATCTTCGAAGACTCACGCGAGGCGGTACTGATCCAGAACCGGCAGGAGGTGATGCGCTGCCGGATGGAGGACAGCGACCAGCTGCTTCGGCTGCTCAACCTGTTCTTCGATTACGAGCGCGCAGAGATCGCCGAGTTCCGCAAGGCCGTCGAGCAGTTCAGGCAGGACCT
>DASZUI010000046.1:0-3689 GCA_035547675.1 Devosia sp. | reverse complement strand
GACGCTGCTGCGCATGGTGGCGGGCCTGCTGCCGCCCGATGCCGGCAGCATCGACATCCTCGGCATCGACGCGCGGCGCGATCCCGTGGCGGCCAAGCGGATGGTCGCGTGGGTATCGGACGAGCCGATGGTCTATGACCGGCTGAGCCCACGCGAATATCTGCAATTCGTCGCCGGGCTCTGGCAGGTGCCGGGCGCCGTTGCCGAAGCGCGGGCGGGCGAGCTGCTGGGCTGGCTGGGGCTAACGCCGCACGCCAATGAGCGCTGTGGCGGCTTTTCCAAGGGCATGCTGCAAAAGGTGGCGCTGGCCGGTGCGCTGGTGCACGAGCCGCGCCTGATCATCCTCGACGAGCCGCTGACCGGGCTCGATGCCGGTTCGGCGCGGCTGGTCAAGGACGTGCTGCTCGACCGGGTGCGCCAGGGCGCGACCGTGATCATGACCACGCATATCCTCGAAGTCGCCGAGCGCATGGCCGAGCGGATCGGCGTAATCGCCGCCGGGCGGCTGATCGCGGAGGGCACGCTTGAACAATTGCGGGCGCAGGCGCGTGGCGGTGCCAGCCTCGAGGACATCTTCCTCGACCTGGTGGCGGGGCACGGTGCAGCCGGGCAAAGCGCTGCCGCATGATGGCGCAGCCGACCTCGATCGCCTGGTTCGCGCGGCACGAGTTTTCGCTGTTCTGGCGCGACTTCGCCGGCATGATGACCGCCGGGCGGCGGACGCGCGGCGTGGTGCTGGTTGCCGTGCTGGGCGTGGCGGCGCTGCTGCTCCATCTCATGGCGCATGGCATCGTGCGGCCCTGGCTGGCGGCCGGCGTCGCCCCGGACAAGCCGACCCTGGTGCTGCTCACCGGCGGGGGCTTGCTGTTCTGGTCGGTGATGTTGTCGCAGGCGCTGGAATCGGTGACGCGGGCCTATTACGCGCGGGCCGATCTCGACCTGATCCTTTCCTCTCCCGCTTCGGCGCGGCGGCTGTTCGCGGTGAGGACGGGTGCGATTGCGCTCTCGACCATGCTGCTGGCGGCGCTGCTCGCATCGCCGCTCGTCGACATGCTGGCGCTCGACGGGGGACCGCGATGGCTCGCGGCCTATGGCGTGCTGATGGCCCTGGCTGCCCTTGCGACGGCGCTGGGCATGGGGATCACCCTCGGGCTGTTCGCGCTGGTCGGTGCGCGGCGGACGCGGCTGATCGCGCAGATCGTGGCGGCGGTGATCGGGGCGGGCTTCCTCATCGGCATACAGGCGGCGGCGATCCTCGCCTATGGCACGATGAACCGTTTCGCAGTGCTGCAATCGGCCGATCTCGTGGCGGCGATGCCCGATGTTTCGAGCCTCGTCTGGCTGCCGGCGCGGGCCGCCATGGGAGACCTCCCTGCCCTTGCCATCGTCATGGCGCTCGGCTGCGGCGCCCTGCTTGTCGCTCTTGCCGTTTCCGCCGCGAGCTTTGCGCGGCATGCGCTGGCCACGGCGGGGATGGCGCGCGCCGAGGTGCGGCGCGGGCAGCGGGCGCGCCCCTTCCGCTCGGTGTCGCAAAAGCAGGCCCTGCGGCAAAAGGAATGGCTTCTGCTTCGTCGCGATCCGTGGCTCGTGTCGCAGACGCTGATGCAGGTGCTGTACCTGCTGCCGCCGGCGCTGCTGCTCTGGCTCAATTTCGGCCGTAACGCCGGGGCGGCGGTGGTGGTGGTGCCGGTCATCGTAATGGCGGCCGGCCAGCTTGCCGGCGGGCTCGCCTGGCTGGCGCTTTCGGGCGAGGACGCGCATGATTTGGTGGTGACGGCGCCGGTCGCGCCGGCCGCGGTGACGGCCGCCAAGATCGAGGCGATCATGGCGGTGATCGCAATTATCGTCGCGCCGCTCCTGCTGCTGGTCGGGCTGCTCTCGTGGCAGGCGGCAGCGATCACAGGCGCCGGAGTCGCGCTGGCGGCGGCGTCGGCCACGGCGATCCAGATGTGGTTCCGCGCGCAGGCCCGGCGCTCGATGTTCCGGCGCCGGCAGGTCTCCTCGCGCGCCGCAACGCTCAGCGAGGCGTTCGTATCGATCATGTGGGCCGCGACGGCCGCGACGCTCGCCTCGGCGGTGCCGGTGCTGGCGGTGCTGCCCGCGATATTGGCGCTGCTGGCGCTGCTGCTGGCCTGGGTGATCAGGCCGAAGTGAGCGGCGGGGCAAAACTGGATTCCCGCCTTCGCGGGAATGACGAGGTGAGCGAGATACCGCCCTGCCCCGGCGCGAGCGAGGCGCGGCCCTGCCCCAACCACCAGCGTCATTCCCGCGCAGGCGGGAATCCAGTTTATCGCGCCCGCCGAACCCGCAATTAGGTCAGCGTTGCTGATCTTTTTGCAAAATTCGTCCGCTCTATACAATCCATTGACAAAATTGAGCCATTTTCCACCTGCTGTTGCAAATCGGCAATTGAACAGGCGTGGGTTTCGGCTCATCGTACCAATGCCAACCTAGACTCAAGCCGATCCGGAATACCGGCTCCCGACCTGAGCCCGCTAACGATATTTCGGATCCCTAGAGTGACGAGTAGCACCGCATCGAGTGCGACCGATTTCAGTCGGCCGATTTCCCCGACCCTGGCGCCTCCCAGAAACAAAAGTCTCGGCGTTCTCTGGCGCATCACGAAGATGACGATCGCGCATCCGTGGCAGTGCGCTTTCGCGGTGGTATCGACGATCATCGCCTGCATCTTCCAGCTTGCCATCCCCCGGCTGCTCGGCAGCGCCGTCGACCAGGCGCACAACATCCTGTCGGCGCCGACCGATGCGGGCGCGGCGCAGGCGGCGCTCTGGGGCATCGCGCTGACGCTGCTCGGGGCCAGCATCTGCCGGGGCGTCTTCACCCTGTTCCAGAACTATTTCGGCGAGTCGGTCGGCCACCACATCGGCTATGAGCTCAGGCTGCAATATTACAAGAAACTGCAGGAGCTGAGCTTCAGCTTCCACGACCATGTGCATACGGGCGATTTGATCACGCTCGGCCTGCTCGACCTCGAGGGCGTGCGCATGTTTCCGGGCACGGGGGCGCTGCGCGTTATCTTTCTGGGCATTTTGATCGGGGTGGGCGCCTACCAATTGCTCAATATCGACTGGGCGCTGGCGCTGCTGGCGCTCTCCTTCGTGCCCTTCGTGTGGTGGCGTTCGGCGGTCTGCCAGATTCTCCTCAGGACGACCTGGACGGTGATGCAGGAGCGCCTGGCCGTGCTGACGCGGGTGATGGAGGAAAATCTCGCCGGCATCCGGGTGGTGCGGGCCTTCGCCGCGCAGCCCTATGAGCTCAGGAAGTTCGACGAAGCCTCGGCCCACGCGCTGGAGCTCGGGCATGAGCGCATCGGCATCCGCGTCAACAATACGGCGGCGATGAATTTCTCGTTCCTCGTCTCGATGGGGCTGGTGCTCTGGCTGGGCGGCAACCAGGTGATCGACGGCAGGATCAGCATCGGGACGCTGACCTCCTTCCTCACCTATATGACCATCCTGCAGATGCCGGTGCGCCAGCTCGGGCTCATGGTCAATTCGTTCGCGCGCGCCGCGACCTGCGGCAAGCGCCTCTTCGACGTGCTCGACCTCGAGCCGGAGATCGCCGACAAGCCAGGCGCACCGGACATCGACATCAAGGACGGCGTGCTGCGCTTCGAGCACGTGGATTTCCGCTATCAGGGCGACACGCACAATGTCGTCTCCGACTTG
>DASZUI010000045.1:0-14702 GCA_035547675.1 Devosia sp. | reverse complement strand
ATCGATACCCGTACGCCGAACCCGAAATCCTTCATCAAGGGCGCGACCGGCGATTGGGAAATCGTCATCGGCATGGAAGTGCACGCGCAGGTCTTGTCCGAGAGCAAGCTGTTCTCCGGCTCCTCGACCGAATTCGGCTCGCCGCCCAATGCCAATGTGTCCTTCGTCGATGCGGCCATGCCCGGCATGCTGCCGGTGATCAACGAGGAATGCGTGCGGCAGGCGGTGCGCACCGGGCTCGGGCTCAAGGCCGCGATCAACAAACGGTCCATTTTCGACCGGAAGAACTATTTCTACCCCGACCTGCCGCAGGGCTACCAGATCAGCCAGTACAAGGACCCCATCGTCGGCGAGGGCAAGGTGCTGCTCGACATGGGCGAGGAGCAGATCGAGATCGGCATCGAACGGCTCCATCTCGAACAGGATGCGGGCAAGTCGATCCACGACCAGCATCCCAATATGAGTTTCGTCGATCTCAACCGTTCGGGCGTGGCGCTGATGGAGATCGTCAGCAAGCCCGACCTCAGGTCGTCCGACGAAGCCAAGGCCTATATCGCCAAGCTGCGCTCGATCATGCGCTATCTCGGCACCTGCGACGGCAATATGGAGGAGGGGTCGCTCCGGGCCGACATCAATGTGTCGGTGCGGCGGCCGGGCGGCGAATTCGGCACGCGCTGCGAGATCAAGAACGTCAATTCGATTCGTTTCGCCGCGCAGGCCATCGAGTTCGAGGCGCGCCGGCAGATCGACATCATCGAGGATGGCGGGGTGATCGAGCAGGAGACGCGGCTCTATGACCCGAAAACGGGCGAGACGCGCTCCATGCGCACCAAGGAGGAGGCGCATGACTATCGCTACTTCCCCGACCCGGACCTGCTGCCGCTCGAATTCGACGACGCTTTTATCGAGGGGCTGAGGGCGGGTCTCACCGAACTGCCGGACGACAAGAAGGCGCGGCTGATCCGCGAGTATGGCGTGACGCCCTATGACGCCTCGGTGTTGATCCTCGAGCGCGAGACGGCCGATTATTACGAGGCGGCGGTCAAGCATGGCGGCAAGGCGCGGGACGGCAAGGCGGTCGCCAACCTCGTGATGGGTGATGTGTCGGCTTATGCCAACAGCATCGGCAGCTCCGTGCATGAGACGCATATCACGCCGGGCCAGATCGCCGGGATCGTCGACCTCGTCGCCGCGGGGACGATTTCCTCCAAGGGCGCCAAGGACGTGCTGGCGCTCATCATCTCGGAGGAAAAGGACGCCGACCCGGCCGAGCTGGTCGAGCGGCGCGGCCTGAAGCAGGTGACCGATACAGGCGCCATCGAGAAAATCGTGGACGAAATCATCGCCGCCAATCCCGAGCAGGTGGAGAAGGTCAAGGCCAAGCCGACCCTCATCGGCTGGTTCGTGGGGCAGGCCATGAAGGCCTCGGGCGGCAAGGCCAATCCGCAGGCGCTCAACGAGATTCTGAAGCAGAAGCTCGGGGTCTAGGATGGACGAGGCGGCCGGCGAGCAACGGGCAAGTCGGCCGGAAGCCAGGGCGGAGTCCAAGCCGCGGCCCTGGCACGATCATCCGCTGCTCACCGCCATGGCCGGCGTCATCCGGCTGGTGACGATCATTCCGGTGGTCGCCACCTTCATCGCCGCCGTGGCGCTGATGGTCTTTGGCGCGATCGAAACCTGGCACTTCGTTCAGTCGCTCTATTTTTCCGACCATCCGGCGAGCCGCGACGAGACGCTGCTGCTCGCCATCGAGATCGTCGACCTGTTCCTGCTCGCAACCGTGGTCGAGGTCGTTTCGCTCGGGCTTTACCAGCTTTACTTCAACCAGAATCTCGACGTGCCGAAATGGCTGAAGATCGAGACGCTGGACGACCTGAAGTCGAAGCTCGTGGGCGTCACCGTCACGGTGATGGCCGTGAACTTCCTCGGCAAGGTGATCGTCGACCAAGGCGGGATAGACATTCTCTATCTCGGCGGCGGAGTGGCACTGGTCATCGCGGCGCTGACGTTTTTCCTCGCCCGGATCGACAAGGATTGACGGTGCGCGTTGCTGGATTCCGGCCTTCGCCGGAATGACCCGGGAATGGGCACGGCCGCACCACAACCCCGCCGTCATTCCGGCGAAGGCCGGAATCCAGCAAGATCAACTGCGCTATGGGGTGTCGTTACGTCACCGCCGGCTGCGGCAGGAGCCGCCGCACCAGCCTGCCATCGATGAAGACGAGGCCGAGGAAGATCACGGCTATGCCGATGAGGTGAATCGGCGTCAGCCCTTCATGCAGCACCAATACACCGAGCAGGATCGCCGAGATCGGAGTGATGAAGGTGTTGAGCGACAGATTGGTGGCGCCCACCTTGGGCAGCAGCCAATAGACCAGCAGGAAGCTGAAGCTGGTCGAAAACACGCCGATGCCGAACAGCGAGGCCCAGGTTTCGGGGCGGGTGATGACGGGCACGCCCGAGAACAGCAGGGCGGCGGGCAGCATGACGAGAGCCGCCCCGGTCAGCGAGCTTGCAGCGATGGCCGAGGAATCCAGCGCCTTGAAGCGGCGGGCGTAATTGAGCGTCAGCGCATAGCACACGGTGGCCCCGAGCGCGGCGAACAGGGCGGGGAGTTCGCCCGCGGGGCCGGTGTCCAGGGGGGGCAGGGCGAGAATCGCCGCGCCGACAAAGCCGATGACGACGCCGGCGACCTTGTTCCAGCTCGCCTTCTCGCCACCGGGCCAGAGCTGCGAGACGATCACCGTGGTCATCGGCGTCATGCCGTTGATGACCCCGACAATGCCGCTCGCCAGATGCTCTTCGGCGAAGGGGAAGAGCGCGAAGGGAATGGCGTAGTTGAGGATGCCGAGGAGCAGGAGCTGGGCGTAAATGCGTGGCTCGGTGGGCAGGGGCCGGCGCGCCGCCAGCAGGAACAGCCAGCAGATCACGGCGCCGATCGTCACGCGGCCGGCCGACACCCAGAGCGGGCTGATCTCGCGGATCATCACGGCGTTGAACAGGAACGAGCAGCCCCAGACCGCCCCGAGCAGAATGATGAGAAACCAGTAGCGCGCCGGCATTTTGTTCTCCCTTTGTGCTCACTCTAGGCGCAAAGCGGGAGTCGGTCGAACCGATTTTGACGATGGCAGCCATCAATTCCGGTGATGGACCGGCGTCGTGGCGGCGAGGAAATCGAGCATCACGGCGTTGAAGGCGTCCGGGCGCTGCAGCGGGGCGAAATGGCTCACCCCCGGCAAGAGCACGAAGCGGGCGCCCGGAACGCTGCGGGCGATGTATTCGGCGTGCTCGCGGCGGATGAATTCGTCATGCTCGCCGAGCACCGACCAGAGGGGCGCGCGGATACCGGCCATGTCGGCCGCCGAATAGTTCGGCTCGTTCTTCTGCATGGGGCCGAGGTCGTCGCGCATCTTCTCGAAGCCGCCGGGGGTGGGCGAGAGGGCGGCATAGTCGCGGACGTGATGGTTGTAGATGCGCTCGATCTCGGGCGTCAGGCGGAAGGGGAGCAGGCCGGTTTCATCGACGCAGCAGGCGAAGAAGAACACGCCGGCGACCCGCTCGGGGGTTTCCCTGGCCAGCACCATCGCGATGACGGCGCCGTCGCTCCAGCCGATGAAGGCGGCCTTCGGGATGCCGAGGGCGTCCATGACGGCGCGGGTATCGGCGGCCATGAGCTGGTAGCTGTAGGGCCGATCGTCGCGGCTCGAGCGACCCTGTCCGCGGCTGTCGATGGCAATGACACGGTAGCCGGCTGCGATGAGTGCGGGAACCTGGTGGCCCCAATTGCCGGCATTGCCGAGGCCGCCATGGAGCAGCACGACGGGCGGCCCGGCGCCGAAGGCGGCGTACCAGATGCGGGCGCCTTCGTTTTCGACGCAGCCGGTGCGCTCCGGCTCGGGCAGGGCCGGCAGGCCATTGGCGGCAAGGTGGGTGAGGTCGTCGTCGGTAAAGGTCATGGCTACTCCTTTCCGCCATAGACGAACGCGTCGCGGCTAATTCGACAGCCGGAATCCTGTTTCGCCGCGGCAGACCATGGCGAGGGCCTCGGGGTAGATGCGGTGTTCCTCGGCCAGCACGCGGGCGGCGAGGGTTTCGGCGGTGTCGCCGGGGAGGACGGGGACGCGCGCCTGCAGGATCGCCGGCCCCTCGTCGAGCCCGGGGGTGACGAAATGGACGGTGCAGCCATGCTCGGTGTCGCCCGCCTCGAGCGCGCGCTCATGGGTATGCAGGCCGCGATGGGCGGGCAGCAGGGAAGGGTGGATGTTGAGCATCCGGCCCTGCCATTTGCGGGTGAAGCCGGCGCTCAGCAGGCGCATGAAGCCGGCGAGGCAGACGATTTCGGTCTCCCAGCCGCGAAGCACGTCGTCGAGCGCCGCATCGAAGGCTTCGCGGTCGGGGAAGTCGCGGTGCGAGCGGATAGCGGTCGGGATGCCGGCATTGCGGGCGATGTCGAGGCCGCCCGCCTCCGCCTTGTTGGAGAGTACGCCGACGATTTCGGCGGGGTAGTCCGGCGCTCGGGCGGCGCGGATCAGCGCCTCCATATTGGAGCCGCGGCCGGAGATGAGGATGGCTACGCGGCGCTTCATTGGGGAGCCGCAAGGGATAGAAAAGGCCCCCTCACCCGGATTGCTGGCGCAATCCGACCTCTCCCCCCAGGGAGAGGTGATCCGGGGCAAGGTCTTGCCATACCTTCACCTCTCCCTTTGGGGGAGAGGTCGACGCGAAGCGTCGGGTGAGGGGGCCTTTTCCTCACAGCGCGAGCTTGCCCGAGAAGGTGACCGCCTCGGTTTCGCGCGGGCGCAATTCGCCGATGACCCAGGCGCGCTCGCCTTTGGCATTGAGCAGATTGACGAGGTTTTCCGCGTCGCCGGCCTTGACCGCCACGACCATGCCGACGCCGCAGTTGAAGGTGCGCAGCATTTCGCGTTCCTCGATGCCGCCGACGCGGCTGAGCCAGCCGAAGATCTTCGGCACGTCGATGGAATCGAGCTTGAGATGGGCGGCGAGGGCGTCGGGCAGCACGCGCGGAATATTGTCGATGAAGCCGCCGCCGGTGATGTGGGCCATGGCCTTGATGCCCAGCCCGCCGCGAAGCGCGGCAAGGAGCGGCTTCACATAGATGCGGGTCGGCGCGAGCAGCACCTCGCTCAGGGGGCGGGATTCGTCGAAGGGCGCGGGCAGGTACCAGTCGAGCCCGGAAATCTCGACGATGCGGCGGACCAGCGAAAAGCCGTTGGAATGGAGGCCCGAAGAAGCGAGGGCGACGAGCGCATCGCCGGCTTCGATGTCGGCGCGGGGCAGCAGCGTGCCGCGCTCGGCGGCGCCGACCGCGAAGCCCGCGAGGTCGTAGTCCTTGCCCTCGTACATGCCGGGCATTTCGGCGGTCTCGCCGCCGATCAGCGCGCAGCCGGCCCGGCGGCAGCCTTCGGCGATGCCCTCGATGATGGCCGTGCCGGTCGCCACGTCGAGCTTGCCGGAAGCGAAATAGTCGAGAAAGAACAGCGGCTCGGCACCCTGCACGATAATGTCGTTGACGCACATGGCAACGAGGTCGATGCCGATCGTCGAATGACTGCCCGTGGCAATGGCGATGCGCAGCTTGGTGCCGACCCCGTCATTGGCCGCGACCAGCACCGGATCGGCGAAGCCGGCGGCCTTGAGGTCGAAAAGCCCGCCGAAGCCGCCGAGTTCGGCATCGGCGCCGGGACGGCGGGTGGAGCGGACGGCCGGTTTGATGGCTTCGACCAGCGCGTTACCCGCATCGATGTCGACGCCCGCCTGCTTGTATGAAAGTCCGTTTGATGGCAGGTTTTGCGCGTCGGACATGAGCCTCTGGCCGGTTGGGGCGGACGGGCGGCGCGGGGGCTAACCAATCACCACATCAGGCCAAATCGTTGCATCTGATGGGCCTCGCCGCTATCTGCGCTGATAGCGGCACATTCACCGCGACGCAAGGGTTGCCCGGTTGATCACTCTCAGAAACCAAGTGCTGATCTGGATCGGGCTGCTGATCATCGGGCTGTTCGTCCTGTGGACCTTCCGCGGCATCCTGCTTCCCTTCATCGTGGGTATCGCGCTCGCCTATGTGCTCAACCCGCTGGTCAACCTGATCGAGCGCAGCGGGCTCAATCGCGGCTGGTCGGCGACCGTGGTGCTGCTGATCGTGCTCGCCATCATCGTGGGGATCATGGGGCTGGTGGTGCCGATGGTGACCCAGCAGGTCATCGGGCTCATCTTCCGCCTGCCGGGCTATGTCACCGATCTGCGGCAGCTCTCCAACCAATGGCTGCCGTCGCTCAACGCCTGGTTCGGCGCCGACCGGGTGGCGCAGTTCGAAACGAGCCTCACCGACTGGCTCAACAATCTGCCGGCGACGACGGCGACAATCACCGCCTATATCGCCTCGAGCGGGCTGACCTTCATCTCCGGGCTCGGCATCATCATCGTGACGCCGGTGGTGGCATTCTACCTGCTGCTCGACTGGCGGGGCATGGTCAACGGCGTCGAGTCGCTGCTGCCGCTCGAGCACAAGGAGGAAATCCGCACCATCCTCAACGAGATCGACCGCTCGATGTCGGGCGTGGTGCGCGGGCAGGGCAGCGTGGTGCTGGTGCTTGCCGTCTATTACGCCGTGGCGCTGTCGCTGACGGGGCTGAGTTTCGGGCTCGCCATCGGGCTCATCACGGGGCTCATCAGCTTCATCCCGTTCATCGGCTTTTTGACCGGGTTCATTCTCTCCATGATCATCGCCACGGTGCAGTTCTGGCCGGACTGGCCGTGGATTCTGGTGGTGCTGGCGGTGTTCGTGGTGGGGCAGTTCCTGGAGGGAAACGTCCTCTACCCCAAGCTGGTGGGGTCCTCGATCGGCATCAATCCGGTCTGGCTGATGTTTTCGCTCTTCGCCTTCGCCTCGCTGTTCGGCTTCGTGGGGCTGCTGCTGGCCGTGCCGCTTTCGGCGATTGCCGCGGTTTTGACGCGCTTTGCGGTGCAGAAGTACAAGCAGAGCCAGCTCTACCTCGGTCAGAACAGGGACCATAGTGCCGACCCAAACGCCGCCGATTGACGCCACCGATCCCCCGCCCGAGCCGCACGAACGGGGACAATTGCCGCTGGCATTCGATCCGGTCACCTCGCATGACGAGGCCGATTTCGTGGTGGGCGAGGGCAACCGGCTGGCCTATCTGCACCTTCTCGCCTGGCCGGATTGGCCGGGCCCGCTGACGCTGCTGGTCGGGCCCGCCAAGGCCGGCAAGTCGCATCTGGGGCGCATCTGGGCGGCGCGGGCGGGGGCCAAATCGCCGGCCCCGTCGGAGATCGAGGCACGGGCAAGCGAAGGCGGCACGGGCGCGCTCCTGATCGAGGATGTCGACCAGCCCGGCTATGACGAGCAGGCCCTGTTCCACCTGCTCAACCAGAGCATGCGCGACGGCAGGCCGCTGCTGATGACGGCGCGGCAGCCCGTTGGCGGCTGGCCCTATGCGACCGACGACCTGAAGTCGCGAGCCCGTCTTGCGACTCTGCTAGAGCTCATGGCAGCAACCGATACGGAACTGTCACAAATGCTGGTGAAGCTTTTTGCGGACCGTCAGATTGCGGTCGATCCCAGAATTATCGGATATATTGTGCCGCGAATGGAGCGCTCGCCGGCCGAAGCTGTTGCCCTGGCCGAACTGATGGATCGGCTGGCGCTCAGCCGCGGCACCGCGATCACGCGGAGCGTGGCGGCCGAAGCGCTGCGGCAGCGGCGCCTGCTGCGTGGCGAGGACACCGCGGCATTCGACGAGGAGGAAGCCGGCGATGAATGAGATGAGCGATATCGCCGACATCGAGGCGACGGCGCCCGACGTTGAGGCGCTGCGCACGAGCCCGGCCCGCTTCGTCAACCGCGAGGTGAGCTGGCTGCAGTTCAACATGCGGGTGCTCGAAGAGGCGGGCAACGAGGCGCATCCGCTGCTCGAGCGGCTCAGGTTCCTCTCCATTTCCGCGAACAATCTCGACGAGTTCTTCATGGTGCGGGTCGCCGGGCTGAAGAACCAGGTGCGCGCCGGGCTGGGCAAGCAGAGCGTCGACGGCCTGACGCCGTCCGAGCAGCTCGAGGAGATCGCGACCCTGACCCAGCATCTCAACCTCGAGCAGCAGGATTACTGGCAGACGCTGCGCGAGGAATTGTTCGCGGCCAATGTGGTCATCCACGAGGCGGACGACCTATCGCAGGACCAGCTCAAATATCTGCAGAAGCTGTTCCGCGAGGAGATCGTGCCGGTGCTGACGCCCATCGCGGTCGATCCGGCTCATCCGTTTCCGTTCATTCCCAATCTCGGCTTCACGCTCGCCTTCGAGCTGACGCGGCCCAATTCCTCGACGACGCTGACGGCGCTGGTGCGCCTGCCGTCGAATCTCGATCGGTTCATCACGCTGCCGGCAAGCCTCGTGTCGGAAGGGCGGATCGAGGTGGTCACGATCGACACCCTGATCGACCTCTTCTTTCACAAGATGTTCCCCGGCTACGAGGTCGCCGGTTCGGGTTCCTTCCGCATCATCCGCGACAGCGAAATCGAAATCGACGACGAGGCGGCGGACCTTATGGTCGACCTCGAAACGGCGCTCAGGCAGCGGCGGCGGGGGCAGGTGATCCGGCTCGAGATCGAAAAGCGCATGCCGCGGGCGCTGCGGCGGCAGATCAGCGAAAGGCTCAATGCCTCCCCGGCCGACACCTTCGAGGTCGAAGGCTTCCTCGGGCTCGCCGATGCGGCGCGGATTTGCGACATCGACCGGCCGGATTTGAAATTCCCGGCCTATCAGGCGCGCTTTCCCGAGCGGGTGCGCGACTTCAACGGCGATTTGTTCGCGGCGATCCGGCAGAAGGACCTATTGGTCCATCATCCGTTCGAGAGCTTCGACGTGGTGGCGCAGTTCCTGATGCAGGCGGCCCGGGACCCGGACGTCGTCGCCATCAAGCAGACGCTTTACCGCACCTCGGCCAATTCGCCGATCGTCAAGGCGCTGGTGATGGCGGCGGAGGCGGGGAAGTCGGTCACGGCCCTGGTCGAGCTCAAGGCGCGCTTCGACGAGGAGGCCAATATCCGCTGGGCGCGCGACCTCGAACGGGCCGGCGCGCAGGTGGTGTTCGGCTTCATCGAACTCAAGACGCATGCCAAGATGAGCCTGGTGGTGCGGCGCGAGCAGGGCAAGCTGATGAGCTACTGCCACATCGGAACGGGCAATTACCATCCGATCACGGCCAAGATTTATACCGATCTCAGCTATTTCACGACCGACCCGTCGATCACGCGGGACGTCGCCAAGGTGTTCAACTTCATCACCGGCTATGCCCGGCCGACGGAGCTGGAATCCATCGCCGCCTCGCCGGTGAATTTGCGGCAGACGCTGCTCGACAATATCGCCAAGGAAATCGCCTTCGCGCAGCGGGGCGAGCCGGCCTCGATGTGGCTCAAGATGAATTCGCTGGTCGATGCCCAGGTGATCGACGCGCTTTACGCGGCGAGCCAGGCGGGCGTGAAGGTCGAGCTGATCGTGCGGGGCATATGCTGCCTCAGGCCGGGCATTCCCGGCTTTTCGGACAATATCCACGTCAAGTCGGTCGTCGGCCGGTTCCTCGAACATTCGCGCATCTATTGTTTCGGGCAGGGCGAGGCGATGCCGAGTCCCAGTGCGCGGGTCTATATTTCGTCCGCCGACCTGATGGAGCGCAATCTCGACTGGCGGGTTGAAGTGATGGTGCCGATCGTCAACCAGACGGTGCACAAGCAGATCCTCGAGCGGATCATGGTTTCCTATCTCAAGGACAACCGGCAGAGCTGGGATGTGCTGCCCGACGGCAGTTCGCACCGGGTAAGGCTTCCGGAGGGCGAGGAGCCCTTCAGCGCGCACGACTACTTCATGACGCATGCCAGCCTTTCCGGACGGGGCAGCGCGCTGGCGCTCGAAACCGAAGAGAACAGCGATTGAACCAGCTCTGGGGTGTCGAAACCGAGCCGGACCATCACGGGCGCCGTGGCGGGCGTCCGGTGGCCGTGCTCGACATCGGATCGAATTCGGTGCGCCTAGTCGTCTATGAGCGCCACGCACGGGCGCTGACGCCGCTCTACAACGAAAAGTCGGCGGCGGCGCTGGGCCGGGGGCTTGCGGCGACGGGAAAGATCGCGCCGGCGAATATGGAGCGGGCGCTCACGGCGATGCAGCGCTTTGCGCTGGTGGCGCGCCTGATGCAGGTGGAAAAGGTCCACATCCTCGCCACCTCCGCCGTGCGCGACGCCAAGAACTCGGCGGGGTTCGTCGAATCCATCGAGCGGATCATGGGCGAAAAGGTCCGCGTGCTGTCGGGCGAGGAGGAGGCCCATTTCGCGGCGCTGGGCGTGGTCGCCGGCATGCCGGAATTCGACGGCGTGGTGGGCGATCAGGGCGGTGGCAGCCTCGAGCTCTCCTCCCTGGCGAGCGGGCACGACCTGACCGGCGAAACGCATGAGCTCGGCGTCATCCGGCTGCAGGACGACAGCGGCGGGTCGGCCGGCAAGGCGCAGACATTGGCGCGGACGCGGCTCAAGCGCTCGAAGGTGCTGAAGAAGAACACGTCGAAAGTATTCTGTGCCATCGGCGGCACCTGGCGGTCCTTCGCCAAGATGCTGCAGGTCCGCTCGGATTATCCGCTGCACATGGTGCAGAACTACAGCGTTGCGGCGAGCGAGGTGCTGAAGCTCTGCGACGAGGTGATCGCCGCGGCGGCCGCCGGCAAGCCGATTCCCTTTGCCGAGACGGTCAGCTCCTCGCGGCGCGATCTCGTGCCTTATTGTGCGGCGGTAATGGGTGAGCTCATCCGCATCGGCGGCTTCGAGAGCGTGGTGTTCTCGGCGCTGGGCGTGCGCGAGGGCTATCTCTACAGCCTCCTCGACGCGCATGAGCAGGCGGTCGATCCGCTGCTGCAGGCGAGCGAGGAAATCAACGAGCTGCGCTCGCGCGCGCCGGCGCATGCGGTCGACCTGATGGCCTTTTCGAGCCAGTTCATGGCGGCGGCCGGCGTGGAGGAAACCGCCGGGCAGCGACGGCTGCGGCAGGTGGCCTGCTATCTCGCCGATATCGGCTGGCGTGGCCATCCGGATTATCGCGGCGAGCAGAGCGTCGACATGGTCGCCTATGGCTCGGTGGTGGGGGTGGATCATCCCGGCCGCGCCTTTCTCGCGCAGGTGCTGGCGGTCCGCTATATGGGGCTCAAATACCGCAGCGAGAGCCAGGACCTGCTCGCCCTCGCCGGCGAGGCCGGGGCGCAGCGGGCGCGGCTGCTCGGGGCGCTGATGCGGGTCGCCTACCCGATGTCGGCGGCCATGCCCGGGGTGTTGCCGCGCACCGGCTTCGACGTCGAGGCCGGGGTGCTGAACCTCAACCTGCCGGTTGACCTCGCCTTTTTGGACGGCGAGCATTTGCAGGGACGGCTGGAGCAATTGGCCGGGGTGGCCGGGTTCAAGAAATCGGCGGTGCGGCTGCGATAATTCCCCTGGGCACCTCATGGTGAGGTGCGACCGAAGGGAGCCTCGAACCATGGGCAGCGCGCGCTGCCCATCCTTCGAGGGTCGCTTCGCTCCCACCTAAGGATAAAGTGGGGGGTTATTCCCCGTCGATGGGGAACTCCACGACGCCGCGGCGGGTGGCGGCGAGGCCGAGCCGGCCATGCTTGATGGCCAGGGCCTTTTCGCCGAAAATCTTGCGCCGCCAGCCCTTGAGCGCCGGCACGTCGGCATCGTCGTCGAGCACCAGCGCGTCGACCTCCTCGGAGGTCGCGATGATGCGCGCGGCGACGCCGTTCTGCTCGGATACCGATTTCAGCAGGACGCGAATGAGGTCGCCGACTGCGCCCTTGGGCGAGGGACCGCGATAGCGCTCGGGCAATTGCGGCAGGGCCGATTTGGGCAGCGCCTCGACATCCTTGAGAATGGCGATGATCTCCGCCGCCGCGGAGGAGCGGCCGAAGCCGCGCGGCACGGCGCGCAGCTTGTCGAAGGCGTCAGGGGTGAGGGGGCGCTGGATCACCAGCTCGGCTAGCGCGTCGTCCTTGAGGATGCGGCTGCGCGGCTGGTCCATCGCCTGGGCCCGGCTTTCGCGCCAGGCGGCGAGGGCCTGAAGCGCGGCAAGGTCGCGCGGCCGACCGAGCTTCATCTTGAGCCGTTCCCAGGCATGGGCGGGCTGGACGACATAGGTATCGACGCTGCGCAGGGTGACGAGTTCGTCTTCCACCCAGCTCCAGCGATGGGTTTCGTCGAGCTGCGCCTTGAGCTTGAGATAGACGTCGCGCAGATGGGTGACGTCCGCCAGCGCGTAGGCCTTCTGCTTTTCGCTGAGCGGACGGGCCGACCAGTCGGTGAAGCGGGAGCTCTTGTCGAGCTCGACGCCGGTTACGGCGCGGACGAGGTTGTCGTAGGAAACGCTGTCGCCGAAACCGCAGACGCTCGCAGCGATCTGGGTATCGAAGACATTCTGCGGCACCTTGCCGGTGAGCTTGACGAAGATTTCGATGTCCTGCCGCGCGGCATGGAAGACCTTGATGACGTTGGTATTCGCCAAAAGGTCGAAAAAGGGACGCAGGTCGAGGCTCGGCACCAGGGGATCGACCAGCACCGCCTCGTCGGGGGTGGCGATCTGCAACAGGCAGAGCTTGGGCCAGTAGGTCGTCTCGCGCAGGAATTCCGTATCGACTGTCGCGAAGTCATGGTGTGCGGCGCGCGCGCAGAATTCGGCGAGCGCCGCAGTGGTGGTTAAGGTCTCCATCGTCTCCGAACAGTCCCGCCTAAAATCCCCGCGACAATGGGTTAGCAGTTGTACCTAAGGCACTCCAGAGGCATTTGCAGGCCGCATCGTGGCGGAAGCGCGAGGGCGGGGGTCCCAGGGGCGGCGAATCTTGACAAAGCGGGCAGCCCGTGCGCTTGTCCCGGCCCGGCATTTCCCGCCTTTCACCAGAGTTTTACGCCATGCATCGCTATCGCACGCACACCTGCGCCCAACTCCGTCCAAGCGACGTGGGCACTAATGCGCGCCTCAGCGGCTGGGTGCATCGCGTGCGCGACCATGGCGGCCTGCTGTTCATCGATCTGCGCGACCATTACGGGCTGACCCAGTGCGTAGTCGATCCGGATTCGCCGGCGTTCCAGGCCGCCGAGCGGGTGCGTTCGGAGTGGGTGATCCGCGTCGACGGGCGGGTGAAGGCGCGCACGCCAGAGACCGTCAACCCGAACCTGCCGACCGGCGGCGTCGAAGTGTTCATCGACGAACTCGAGGTGCTGGGCGAGGCCAAGGAGCTGCCGCTGCCGGTTTTCGGCGAGCCGGACTATCCCGAGGACATCCGCCTGCGCTACCGCTTCCTCGATCTCCGGCGCGAGACGCTGCATGCCAATATCGTCAAGCGGACGCAGATCATCGCGGCCATGCGCCGCCGCATGGGGGAAGCCGGCTTTGCCGAATACTCGACGCCGATCCTGACGGCTTCGTCGCCTGAAGGCGCGCGCGACTTCCTCGTGCCGAGCCGTATCCATCCGGGCAAGTTCTTCGCGCTGCCCCAGGCGCCGCAGCAATATAAGCAGCTGCTGATGGTCGCCGGGTTCGACCGCTATTTCCAGATCGCCCCCTGCTTCCGCGACGAGGACCCGCGCGCCGACCGGCTGCCGGGCGAATTCTACCAGCTCGACCTCGAAATGAGCTTCGTGACCCAGGAAGACGTCTGGAACACGGTGCAGCCGGTGATGACGTCGGTCTTCGAGGAATTCGCCGAGGGCAAGCCGGTGACCAAGGACTGGCCGCGCATTCCCTATGACACCGCGATCCGCAAATACGGCTCCGACAAGCCGGACCTGCGCAACCCGATCGAAATGCAGGCGGTGACGCCGCACTTCGCCGGCTCGGGCTTCAAGGTCTTTGCCGGGCAGATCGCGGCCGACGACAGGACCGAGGTGTGGGCCATTCCGGCCAAGACCGGCGGCAGCCGCGCCTTCTGCGACCGCATGAACGCCTGGGCGCAGGCCGAGGGCCAGCCGGGCCTCGCCTATATCTTCTGGCGCACTGAGAACGGCGCGCTGGAGGGTGCCGGCCCGGTCGCGAAAAATATCGGCCCGGAGCGCACCGAGGCGATCCGCACCCAGCTCGGGCTGGGCGATGGCGATGCCGTGTTCTTCGTGCTCGGGCGGCCCGAGAAAATGTACCGTTTCGCCGGCGAGGCGCGGACGAAGATTGGCACCGAGCTCGGTCTGGTCGAGACCGACCAGTTCAAGCTCTGCTGGATCGTCGATTTCCCGTTCTACGAGTGGAACGAGGACGAGAAGCGCATCGATTTCGCGCACAACCCCTTCTCGATGCCGCAGGGCGGGCTCGATGCGCTCAACACGCAGGAGCCTCTGACCATCAAGGCGTATCAGTATGACGCGGTCTGCAACGGCTTCGAGATCGCCTCGGGCTCGATCCGCAACCAGGAGCCGGAGACGATGGTCAAGGCTTTCGAGCTCACCGGCAAGCCGCGCGCGGAGGTCGAGGAGCAGTTCGGCGGGCTCTACCGTGCCTTCCAATATGGCGCGCCGCCGCATGGCGGGGCGGCTTTCGGCATCGACCGCATCGTCATGCTGCTCTGCGGGGCGCAGAACCTGCGCGAGATCACGCTGTTCCCGATGAACCAGCAGGCGGAAGACCTGCTGATGGGCGCGCCGTCT
>DASZUI010000044.1:0-4101 GCA_035547675.1 Devosia sp. | reverse complement strand
CAGCGAAGGCCGAAGGCTTCGCCGTGCCGCCCTTGCTGCGCCATCTTGGCAGCGGCGATCAGCGATTTCGACGGCACGCAGCCGACATTGAGGCAATCGCCGCCGATCATGTCGTCCTCGATCAGCGCCACCTTCGCACCGAAGGCCACGGCACCGCGCGCGGCGACGAGGCCCGCCGGCCCGCCGCCGAGGACGACGAGGTTGTAGCAGGGCGCCGGCTTCGGATTCACCCAGTCATGCGGGCGGGCGCTCTCCAGATGTTCGAGGTCGCTGCGATCGACAGGGAAGGAATTGGGCTTGTCCGGCCGGTCCAGCATCGCCGTCAGCTCCCGAACGCTTCCTGCGCGAGCCAGCCGCCACGGAAGCCGGCGCGCTGCAGGCCGGCGCGGATATAAGGGCTGCGCTTCATCAGGTTCCAGATCAGGCCGGAGCGGTAGTTCTCGATCATCATGACGACGAGCCCCTGGTCGAGGCCGTAATAGCCTTCCGACACCCAGCCTTGCGGGCCGAAACCGACCTGTCCGGCGAGCGTCGGGTTGACGGAACTCGGCAGCATATTCTCGCGGACGCAATCGGGATAGCGCTTGCAGAAACAGCGGAGCGCCGCGATCGCCTCGCGAGGCGCGAAGGGCAGCGAGGCCAGCGCCGCCCAGGGTGCAACCGTGCCGTCATCCGGTCCGTAGGGCACGCCGCGCGCCGAATAACCGAAGAAGACATGCTCCCGCCCATCGATCTCGATAGCGGGCCCGCCCGGCCCGTCATTCGCGGTGAGGCCCCAGAAATCCTTGCCGTAGCCGGCGAAGGAGTAGGGGTTGCGGCGCGCATATTCGCGGTGGATCAACGTCGCGCGCCGGCTGTTCTCGGCATAGTCGCAGTTCTTCTCGCGCATGAATTCGTCGCGTATGCCGGCGAAATCGATCCAGGCATGCGAATATTGATGCATGAAAAGCGGCCCGCCATAGAGCACGTCGTGGCCGTAGATGTTTTCCCACTGGTAGGTCTTCGTCCAGGCGGCATAGCCGTCTTCTGGAACGGCGTGATCCGGCGAGGCGAGCGCCAGCACGTAGAGGATGGTCGCTTCGTTGTAGCCCTCCCAGCCATAATGCAGGAAGCCGCTTTCCGGCTTCCAGCCCTGCCGGAGCGTGGAGCGACCACCCATAGCCCATCGCCAGTCGGCACGGCGGTAAAGCGCATCGGCGCGCGCGCGGATCGTCCTTTCCTTTTCGCCGCTGCCGGTGAAGTAAGCCGCCGCGACGATGACGCCAGCAAGCAGAAGCGCCGTATCGACCAGCGAAAGCTCGCATTGCCAGACGCGCCTGCCCCCCTCCATGTCGATGAAGTGGTAATAGAAGCCCTTGTATCCGGTGGCGTCCGGATCGGGCGATTGCAGGCCGTTCCAGAAGAAATCGAGCGTGGCGAGCGTGCGCTCGGCGGCCGCCTCTCTGGTCATCCAGCCGCGCTCTACCGCGACCGGATAGCAGGAGAGCGCGAAGCCGACGACGGCGATCGAGCAGGGCGAGTTGTCGCGCGAAGTATCGGCGGCCAGGCCGTTTTCAGGATTCACCCAGCGCAGGAAATAATCGAAGGCGCCGCGCTGGAAGCGTTCCAGCAACGCCTCGTCGGTCTCGATCAGCGAGTCATTTTCCGCGAGCATGGCCAACCAGACAACAGCTTGGCGCGAACCTCAAGTGCGCCGATCGCTGGGGCGGACGCCACCGTCCGCATCTGCGCCGGGAGCGGGCGACCGCACATGGAAACCGTACGCCCCTTACCCCTCCCCACAAGAGGGGGAGACGCTGGCATCGCCTTCCCAGCAATCATCAACATTTGCGCCATGCGGCGCCAGAGCAGAATTCCCCTCCCCCCTTGTGGAGAGGGGCTAGGGACGGGGGTTCCCTCATAGGCAATCGCCCGGCTTCATGAAGCGGCTACTTCCGCCGCTCCCGTCGCCGCGCTTGAGAGCCCCGCATTGTCCTCCGCCTCATGGGCGAAAGCGCCCTGCCCTCGCGGGGCGCGCCACAGCTTCACGCCGCCGGTGATGCCGGCCTCGTTCGGCACGATGATGACGTTGTCCGGCACGACCTCGATCTTCCTGGCATTGCCGCCGCCGATATAGAGCACGTCGAAATGGAGGAGCGAGTAGAGGATCGCGACCGTCTTCTCGACGCGCCGGTTCCATTTGCGTTTTCCCTTCTTCTTCAGCGCCTTGTCGCCGACATAATCGTTGTAGGTGCCCCATTTGCCGATCGGATGCTGGGCAAGCTCCAGATGCGGCATCAGTTCGCCCTCGCGGAAGACGGCCGTGCCGGCGCCGGTGCCGAGCGTCAGCACGACCTCCAGCCCGCGCCCCACGATGACGCCGAAGCCCTGCACCTCGGCGTCGTTCAGGAGCCGCACCGGCCTGCCGAGGCGCTTCGAAAGCTCGTCCGCCAGCGGGAAATCGCACCAGACCCGGTTGCCGAAACGCGGGGCGGTGATCACCTTGCCCTTGCCGACGACGCCGGGGAAGCCGACCGATATCCGGTCATAGGACGGCAGGGGCTCGACCAGTTTCTCCAGCGATTCCAGCATGACCTTGGGCGGGCACGGATAGGGCGTGTCGATCCGGACCTCCTCGGCGATCATGTTGCCGTTCTTGTCCAGCACCGAGGCCTTTAGCCCGGTGCCGCCGATGTCGATGGCGAGCGTATGCGGCCCCGCATCGCCCTTGGCCTTGCCCGTCGATTTTCCGCCCATGACAATACCTCCGGGTCAGTGCTCCGATTTCTTCGTCGCCGGCTCCTCGAGCGGGCGCCAGGCGCGCTTGCCGGAATGAGCAAGCAGCGCGTCGGCCGCCTTCGGCCCGGCGCTGCCCGAAGCATAGTTCGGGAAGTCCGCCTTTTCGCCCGCCCAGGCGTCGAGCATGGGCTGGACGATGCGCCATGTCTGCTCGACCATGTCGGCGCGCATGAAAAGCGTCTGGTCGCCGCACATGACATCGAGCAGCAAGGTCTCGTAGCCGACATTCGGCACGTCGGGGAACCAGTCGTCGTAGCGGAAATCCATCTTGACGGCGGCAAGCTCGACCTCCGGGCCGGGCCGCTTGACCTCGAACTGGAGCGAAATACCCTCGTTCGGCGCGATCCTCAGCACGAGCCAGTTCGGCGGCAGGCTATCGACCAGCGTGTTATGGAAGGCGGTATAGGGCGCCTGCTTGAAGCGGATGGCGATCTCCGACTTGCGCTCGGTCATGTGCTTGCCGGTGCGCAGGAAGAAGGGCACGCCGGCCCATCGCCAATTGTCGATGTCGATCCGCATCGCGACATAGGTCTCGACGTTCGAATCCGCCGCGACGTTGGGCGAGCCGCGATAGGGTCCGACCTTCTTGCCGAGCACGGTGCCAGCCCCATACTGTCCCCGCACGGCATCCTCCGGCTCGACGGCGGGGATGGCCGAAAAAAGCTCAACCTTCTTGTCGCGGATGGCGGCGGCGTCGAAGCCGACCGGCGGCTCCATCGCCACCATGGAGAGAAGCGTGAAGAGATGGTTGGGGATCATGTCGCGCAGCGCGCCCGTCGCCTCGTAGAAGCGGCCGCGGTCCTCCACGCCCACCGTCTCCGCCACCGTGATCTGCACATGGTCGATGCGGTCCCGGTTCCAGATCGGCTCGAACAGGCCGTTCGCGAAACGGAAGGTCATGATGTTCTGGACCGTTTCCTTGCCGAGGAAATGGTCGATCCGGTAGATCTGGTCCTCGTCCAGCACCTTCAATATCTGGGCGTTGAGGGCCTTTGCCGAATCCAGGCTGTGCCCGAACGGCTTCTCCACGACGACGCGGCGCCAGAATTTTGGCTTGCCGTCTCCATCCTCCTGCTGGTCGGTCAGCCCGGCCTTGTCGAGCTGCTCGACCACGGTGCCGAAGAAACGGTCCGGCACGGCGAGGTAGAAGATGACATTGCCGGCGGTGCCGCCGTTCTTCGCGGCCTCATCCAGCGCCTTGCCTATGTCGCCGTAGAGGTCCGGCTTGGTCATGTCGCCCTTGATGTAGCGCATGCGGCCGGCGAGCTTCTTCCAGGCCTTCTCGTCGATCTTCTTCACGTCGAATTCGGCGGCCTCGTTGTC
>DASZUI010000043.1:0-12408 GCA_035547675.1 Devosia sp. | reverse complement strand
CCTACCAACCCCGGCGACGAATTCTGGTTCACGTTTTACCGACGAGGCGCCCGCTTCATGCCCTCATGGCCGGCGGCAGCTCGGCCGGACGGAAGGCCAATACCGCCTCGGCGGCGACGACTTCATGGAAGCGGTCTTCGGGCGACATGGCGGCAAGGCCGGCAAGCAGTTCGGCCTCGAAGGCCTGTCGGCGGTCGCCGAGCGCTTCGGGCGAGGTCACCGACATGGAATAGGCGCGGCCGAGGATGTCGTCGGCGGTCAGCGTCTGGGCGAAGACACGCCCGCGGCTTTCGACCGCCGCGAAGGCCGAATCGAGCAATACCGCCTCGTGCGGCCGCCAGTCCGGGTTGCGGCGCATATGGCGGCTTTCGCTCCGCCCGGGCGAGTGCTTCTCGGAGAGTTCGGCGAGCAGCTTCTGCCAGTCCGGCGAGACGGCGATGCGACGATCGTGGAAAAGCGCGACCGCCCCGCCGGGCTCGATCAGCCGGTCCAGCGCGGCGAGGGTTGCCGCCCGGTCCATCCAGTGGAAGGAGCGGCCCATGGTGACGAGGCGGAAGCTGCCGGTTCCGGGCCCCAGATCGTAGGAGGAGCCTTCGCGCAGCGTCAGCGGCAGCCCCGCCTCGGCCGCGGCGGCGCGGGCCGCTTCCAGCATTTCCGGCTCGGGGTCGATGCCCGTGACCGCAAAGCCGAGCCGCGCGAAGCCGAGCGCCAGCACGCCGGGCCCGCAGCCGAGATCGAGCACCGCGTCGCCCGGTTTTAGACCGACGCGCGCTGCAACCGATTCGAGCAGCGCCGCCGGATAGGGCACGCGGTAGCGGGTGTAGAATTCGGCGGTGGAACGGAAACGGCGGGCGTCGAAGGGAATGGTCAGCATGGCAGAGCTCCTCTGGATCGCGGCACGCTAGCACCGCTTCATGTGCGGACGATAACGGGCCGCGGGGCGGTGGCAGGATTGGGCATGGCGGTGCCTGTGGCTGGATTCCGGCCTTCGCCGGAATGACGCCGTGGAATTCGGCCGGGCATGACCACAACCCAGCCGTCGTGGAATCGGCAGTCCCTCACCCCAACCCCGCCGTCATTCCGGCGAAGGCCGGAATCCAGCAGCGGGCGCCGCCGTCCTAGAGCATTTCACGTTCTGACTGAGTCAGAACGTGAGCTCTAAGTTCTTGAGTTGTCGCGCTTTCGAACCGGAAAAGTGGAACCACTTTTCCTGAAAACGCTCTAATGCCGCGCCAGGAATGCCAGCGCGGCTTTGCGGAACTCGATGTCGCCCGTGGCGCGCATGTGGTCGCGGCGGGGGATGACGAAGGCTTCGCCATTGGGCAGCAGGCGGGCCAGGGCCTCCGGCGAGCCGGCCATGTCGTCCGCCTCGCCGACCGCGACCAGCACCGGCGGCGTGATACGCCTGACGTCCGCCTCGCGCATCGGCTCGCGCGAATTGATCATGCAGGCGGCGAGCGCGGCGCGGTCGGCGCCCGAATGCTCGGCGAAGATGCGGAACTGGCGGCCGGACCGATCGGTCACCTCGGCGAGGCTTTCGGCGGTGAGCGCCGAGATGATCGCCTCCGAATCGGCGAGGCCGGTCACGAGATTGATGCCCATGCCGCCAAAGATCGCCGCCCGCACGCGCGCGGGCGATTGCAGGGCGAGGAAGGCGGCGATGCGCGCGCCCATCGAATAGCCGATGACCGGCACGCTATCGAGTTCGAAATGGTCGAGCAGCCGGCGGGAATCCTCAGCCATTTCGCGGGCGAAGTAGAGGCTGGGATCGTAGAGCTTCTGCGAGCGGCCATGGCCGCGATTGTCGAGGGCGATCACGCGGTAGCCCGCCGCGTTGAGGGTCGCGACCCAGCCCGTCGAAACCCAGTTGATCTCGATATTGGAGGCAAAGCCGTGGATCAGCAGGATGGGCGCACCCTCGCCGAAAACCTCGTAATTCAGCGAAATGCCGTCGGAGAGAAAGCTGGGCATGTGGCCTCGCGACATGGATGCAACGGCTTTTACTTTCCTTGGGCCGCGACTTTCAATCGCCCTCCGGCTTCGCTATGGTCTGCCGGCATTTCCCGTACTCCCGAAGGCTTTTTGCGATGGCCGACCACAGCGTGCCGCACTACCACAATTCCGAGGGCCTCGACCGCATCGAGATCGGCGCCAAGGAATTCCAGTGCGTGGGCGCCCTGCCGCCCTTTGACCACCCTCACGTCTTTCTCGACATGGGCAAGGACAACGAGATCGTCTGCCCCTATTGCTCGACGCATTACGTGTTCAATCCGAGGCTGCCGGCGGGCGGCGCCGAACCGGCCTCGGCCATCTACAACGTCGAACTCGCCTGATCCATGGCCGGGGGCGCACGCACCGTCTACATCGCCGGTGCCGGCATAGCGGGCCTGACGCTCGCGCTGTCGCTGGCGAAATTCGGCGCCTCCGTCGTCGTCCTGGAGCGCAACAGGGCGATCCAGGAAGTGGGCGCGGGGCTGCAGGTGAGCCCCAATGCGCGGCGCGTGCTCAACCAGCTCGGCCTCGACAAGCAGGTGAGCGCCGCAAGCTTCGAGCCCGAGGGCATCGACCTTTACCCCTTCGCCGCGGCGCGGCCGCTGACCACGCTGAAGCTCGGCGCGACGGCGCGGGCGCGGTTCGGCGTGCCCTATGCGGTGATGCACCGGGCCGATCTGGCCGATCTGCTCCACAAGGCCTGCAAGCGCTTCGCCAATATCGAGATGCTGTTCGGCGTGCATGGCTACGACGCCGTGAGCCACGCGCGGGACGTATCGGTGACGCTCGAGGAAGCCAATGGCCGGCCGCGCAGCGGGCGCGCCTTCGCCTTCATCGGCGCCGACGGCGTCAATTCCACGACGCGCACGCATATCCTCGGCGGGCCGGCGGCGGAGCAGCACAACCGGGTCGCCTGGCGGGTGCTGCTCGACATCGGCGCGCTCGAGGGCACCGTGGCGCTCGACCGGACGAGCGTATTGTTCGGGCCCGGCTTTCATGCCGTCTGCTATCCGCTGCCGCATCGCGGCAAGCTCAATGTGGCGCTCTTCGCCAAGGAGCCGCCGCGCCCGCCGCAGGCCGCGGCGCCCACGGACCCCGACCTGCCCGCGCTGGTGCTGCGGAGCCGGCAGTTCGCCGCGATCCTGAAGGCGGCCAAGGGGCAATGGAGCTATTGGCCGCTCGGCACGGTTTCGGCCGAGCAATGGCATCATGGCGGCATCGGGCTGATCGGCGATGCTGCCCACGCCCTGCTGCCCTTCCAGGCACAAGGAGCGGCCATGGCCATCGAGGACGCCGCGATCCTTGCGCCGCTCCTGATGACGGAGCCCCGGGCGGCCGCCGCCCTGCACCGATTCGTGGCGCTGCGGCGGGCGCGGGTCGATCAGGTGGCCCGGATTTCGGCCAGCAACGGCCTCGCCTTCCATCTCGACTGGCCCCTGTCGCTGGGCCGCGACCTCATATTGCAGATGCAGGGTCCGGAGGGCCATCTGCGCCGGCTCGCCTGGCTCTATGGCTACGACGCGGCGCCCGAAATCGACATGCGCGCCCCTGCCCGGCCGCCGACCGCCAGCCGCACCGAGCGCGAACACCGGCATTAGAGCTCACGTTCCGACTGAGCCAGAACGTGAGCCCTATGTGCTTGAGCGGTCGCGTTTTCGTGGTTCGGCGAGCTCACCATGAGGCCGGAAAAGTGGGACCACTTTTCCTGAAAACGCTCTGGGGCGCTTGCCGTGGCAGACAAACGGATTTACCTCTAGCGAGCACAAAGAGGGAACATCCGGTGCTGGAATATTGCCTCATCGCCACGGCGTTCGGCCCGATCGGGCTGCTGTGGAGCGAGCGCGGGCTCAGGCGGCTGCAATTGCCGGATGTTGAAGCGCCGGCGGCACATGCCCGGCTGCTGCACGGCATCGAGGCGGCGGAGGCCGATCCGCCGGCCGGGCTCGAGCCCTCGATCGTCAAGCTGCAGCGCTACTTCGCGGGCGTGCGGACGGAACTCGACGATATTCCGATCGATCTCGAGGGCGTGCCGGACTTCTTCGGCGCGCTCTACCTCGAAATGCGGACCTTGGGCTGGGGCGAGACGGTGACCTATGGCGAACTGGCTGCCCGGGTGGGCGCACCCGGCGCGGCGCGGGCGGTGGGTCAGGCAATGGGCCGCAACCGGCTACCCGTGATCGTCCCCTGCCATCGCGTGCTCGCCAGCCAGGGCCGCCCCGGCGGCTTCTCCGCACCGGGGGGCGTCGCGACCAAGCTCCGCCTGCTCGACATGGAAGGTGTCCGCCTCACCCGGCCCAGCCCGCAACTGGCGTTCGCGTTCTGATGACGCTCGCGGCGGCACCGGCGATCCCGTCCTATTTCCAGCCGCGCCCGCCCATGCCGCGCGACCCCGGCATTCTCGCCGGTTTCGATGCGCTCTATGAGCGGGCGGCGGCGAGCAATGGAGCGCTGCTGGACTACCCCCTCGCCGCGCCGATCTGGCAGTTTCTCTGCCACGTCAGCGACACCCGCGGCGTGCTGCTGCACGGCTCGGGCAATCCCGACATCGAGATTTTCGAGCCGCGCCGGTCGAGCGACGTCAATCCGTTCGGCGACCAGAAGGCGGTCTATGCGGCGGGCGACGGCATCTGGCCGCTCTATTTCGCCATTCTGGACCGCACCCGTTTTCCGATGACGCTGATCAATTCCAGCATGCGCGTCGAGCAGGCGGACGGCAGCCCCGGCGAGCCCTGCTACTTCTTTTCCATCACCGACCGGGCGCTGGCGCGGCGGCCCTTCCGGGAGGGTACGATCTACCTGCTCGCGCGCGAGGGCTTCGTCCAGCAGCCGCCGCAGCGCTATCGCGGCTGGAATATCCACCTGCCCCAATGGGCGAGCCTCTCTCCCGTAAGGCCGCTCGCCCGCTTTCGCGTCCGGCCGGAGGATTTCCCGTTCCTTGCCCAGTTGCGCGGGCATGACGACGAATCGACCTTCGCCCGGGCGCGGGAGAACCCGGACGGGTTTCCCTGGGTGGAGCCTGTATAGCAGCGCCCAGCCGAACGGCCGGCTACTGCCCGCGCTTGAAGGCGTGGAGCCAGGGGAGCTTTTTCAGCGCGGCCTCGGCGATCCTGGCCGGCGGTTCGTCGATCTTCACGGCGACGAAGTTCTCGCCGTCGCCGGGCGGCTCGAGGGTGTCGAACTGGCTCTTCAACAGGCTTTCCGGCATGAAATGGTGCTGGCGGGCGTGGATGCGGCTCTGGATGAGTTCGAAGCTGCCGTCGAGATAGACGAAAACGATGGGCTCGCCGGCGGTCGCGACCATGTAGTCGCGATAGGCGCGTTTCAGCGCCGAGCAGGCGCCCACCGCGACGCCCTTGCGGCCGGCCGCCTCGTGCAGGGCTTCGGACAGCGCCTTGAGCCAGGGCCAGCGGTCCTCGTCGGTGAGCGGGATGCCGGCGCTCATCTTCCTGATATTGGCTTCCGGGTGGTACTGGTCGCCGTCGAGGAACGGGGCGTGCAGGCGGCGGGCGATCTCCTCGCCGATCGTGGTCTTGCCGCTCGAGGAGACGCCCATCACCACGACGATGCGGGCGTCTTCAGACCGTGGCCGTGAAGCCGCCGTCGACATAGAGGATGTGGCCATTGACAAAACTCGCTGCATCGGACGCCAGGAAGATCGCCGCCCCGCCCAGCTCCGCCGGATCGGCCCAGCGCCCCATCGGCGTGCGCCGCTCGACCCAGGCATTGAACTCGGCATTGGCGAGCAGCGCCTCGTTGAGCTCGGTGCGGATATAGCCCGGGGCGATGCCGTTGACGTTGAGCCCGTGCCTCGCCCAGTCGGTCGCCATGCCGCGGGTGAGGCTGGCGACGGCGGCCTTGCTCGCCGCATAGGGCGCAACAGAAATTCGCGCAAAATTCGTGAGAATTGAGCAGATATTTATGATTTTTCCGCGGCCGCGCGGGATCATCCGGCGCGCCACCGCCTGCCCCACGGTGAAGACCGAAGTGACATTGGTGGCGATCACCTGCTCGAATTTTTCGGCCGGAAATTCCTCGAGCGGCGCGCGATATTGCATGCCGGCATTGTTGACGAGGATATCGATGGGACCGAGCTCGGCCTCGATCCACCCGATGGCGTCGGCGACGCTTTCCTCATTGGTGACGTCGAAGGCAACGGCGCGAACCGATGCCCCGGCATCGGCCAGTTCGCCCGCCGCCCGGCCCAGCGCCTCGGCATCGCGGCCGTTGAGCACGATTTCGGCTCCCGCCCCGGCCAGCGCCCGCGCGATGCCGTAGCCGATGCCGCGGCTCGAGCCCGTCACCAGCGCGCGACGCCCGGCGAGATTGAAAAGCGACAGCGCATCCACGATCAGACCCCTCCCCCGACGGCCGGCTCCGCCTCTGCTGCAGGGCTCCGGCCACGATCTTGATAGTGGAGCCTGCGGCCCTGCAGCAAGGGTTTCCCGGCGAACGGCCCCATCCATGTGAAACGCGGCGGGCCGCGAGGGCTTTCCTATGCGCCGGGCGCATGGCAAAAGGGCGCGCGAAGGGCCGGGGCGCCTCCCGGCAAGACGTCGCTGCTGCGGAGGGACTTCATGCCTGCTGATATCGGTCTGATCGGCCTTGCGGTTATGGGCTCGAACCTGGCGCTCAACATCGCCGAAAAGGGATATACCGTCGCGGTCAACAACCGCACCGCCTCGCGCATCGACGAATTCATGCAGACGGCGAGGGAACAGGGCCTCGCCGAGCGCGTCGTCCCGGAGGCCGATCTCGCCGCCTTCGTCAAGGCGATCAAGGCGCCGCGCTCGATCATCATCATGGTCAAGGCCGGCAAGCCGGTGGACGACATGATCGAGCAGCTCCTGCCGCTGCTCGACAAGGGCGACGCCATCATCGAATGCGGCAATTCGCTCTATTCGGACACCGCGCGGCGCTTCGACTATCTCACCCCCAAAGGCATCGGCTATCTCGGCGTCGGCGTGTCGGGCGGCGAGGAAGGCGCGCGGCACGGCCCCTCCATCATGGTAGGCGGCTCGGAGCAGCAATGGCACAATGCCGAGCCGGTGCTCACCGCCATTGCCGCCAAATTCAAGGGCGAGCCCTGCTGCGCCTATCTCGGCGAGGGCGGCGCCGGCCATTTCGTCAAGACCATCCATAACGGCATCGAATATGGCGACATGCAGATGATCGCCGAGGTCTATGGCGTGATGCGCGACGGGCTCGGGATGAACCCCGCCCAATGCGCCGAGGTGTTCCGCAGGTGGAACAAGGGGCCGCTCAATTCCTACCTGATCGAAATCACCGGCCATGTGCTGGATGCGGCCGACGCCCAGACCGGCAAGCCTCTGGTCGAACTGATCCTCGACAAGGCCGGCCAGAAGGGCACCGGCCGCTGGTCAGCCATCGCCGCCGAGGAGCTTGGCGTGCCGGCGACCGCGATCGAAGGCGCCGTTGCTGCCCGCTCGATCTCCGCGCTCAAGGATGAGCGCGTCGCCGCCGAAGCGCTTTATGGCAAGCGGCAGGCCGGCAAGGCGGATGTCTCGCTCGACGATCTCGAAAAGGCGCTGCTCGCCGGCAAGCTCGTCTCCTATGCGCAGGGCTTTGCGGTGATGGCCAAGGCGTCGGAGGAGCAGGGTTGGAACCTGCCGCTCGCCACCATCGCCAAGATCTGGCGCGCCGGCTGCATCATCCGCTCCGGCTTCCTCGACCAGATTTCGGCCGCCGTGGAAAAGGGCCCGGTCAGCAACCTGCTGGTCGCGCCCGACTTCGTGACGCTGATGAAAGGCTCCCATGGCGCGCTGCGCCGGGTTGTCGCCGCCGGCGCCATGGGCGAGTTCCCGCTGATCTGCCTCTCGGCGGCGCTGAGCTATTTCGACAGCTACCGCATGGCCCGGGGCACGGCCAATCTGATCCAGGGCCAGCGCGATTTCTTCGGCGCCCATGGCTTCGAAATCATCGGCCGCGAGGGCGAGCAGCATGGCAAGTGGCCGGCGACCATCACCGACTCCCCGTGACTCCAGCCATTCGGCTGGACCGGCTTTTTCGCCGTAGCCAGGTAGAGAGCGCGTGGCTCATGGTTCGACAGGCTCACCATGAGGTCGTGGATATTGGGATCGACAAGGTCGCGGATATTGGGAGCGACAAACTCCGACCTCGTCCTGGGCTTGTGTCTCCGACCTCACCCTGAGGTTGTCTCTCCCACCTCATTCTGAGCCTGTCGAAGGATGGGCAGCGCGCGCTGCTGGATTCCGGCCTTCGCCGGAATGACGTCGCAGTATTAGCGGGGCCGTACCATATCCCCGACGTCATTCCGGTCCCCGACGTCATTCCGGCGGAGGCCGGAATCCATGACGCGAGCGGACGTGACGACTGGATGGCGACCGGCTTTTTCGCCGCGGCCAGGTAGGGAGCGCGTGGCTCATGGTTCGACAGGCTCACCATGAGGTGGTGGAATTGGTGCCCAGCCTCATCAGCACACCCGACCTCGTCCTGAGCCTGTCGAAGGATGGGCAGCGCGCGCTGCTGGATTCCGGCGAAGGCCGGAATCCATGACGGGCGCGGACGTCTTGGCCGGGTCACCCGGAGCTAAGTGCGGCCTTTCCGGCTTATCCCGACCGTCCAACAGCCCTCCCCGCCTCCAGCAGATCGTGATATTCTGCCTCTAACGCCTTGTGGGAGAGCGTTGATATGCGCGTGCTCGGCATCACCATGATGCTGGTTGCCCTCGCGAGCGGATTGCTGGGCATGTTCCACTCCGCCATGCCGTTCCGCGTGCCCTTGACCGCAGAGGATGCCTGGCATGCGGCGCTCGTGCTGCTGGTCGCCGGCGCGCTGGCGCTCGCGGCGGGCGAAAAATAGCCGCTACTGGGTCTTGTGCGGCGGCGTCGCCTGCTGCCCGGGCGGGGCCATGTCGGGCCGGTGCGGATGCTCGGCGACGCTCGGGCGGTGGCGGATGTCGTAGCGCAGGGCGGCATAGACGAAGATCACGCCCGACAGCACCACCATGATGGCCGCGCCGATGAAGGGCGCGCCGGGGAAATAGCCCGGCTGACCCTTCTCGGCCATGGTGAAGTGGGAAAAGAGCTGGGTCGCGGCGAGCGGGCCCAGGATCGCGGCCAACGAATTGGTGGCGTTGACCGCACCCTGCAATTCTCCCTGCTGGTTGTCCGGCACCTGCCGGGAGAGCAGCGAATTGATGCCGGGCGCGGCGACGCCGGAGAGCGAGCCCACCATGAGGAACCCGTAGAGCCCGAACTGGGTATGGATGAAGGCGGTGCCGGTAAAGGCCACGGTTGCCGCGAGCAGCCCGAGCAGGACGGTGGGCCATTCCCCGAAGCGCTTGACCAGCGGGCCGATGAGAAAGGCCTGGCTGATGGCGAAGCCGATGCCGAAGGCGCCGAGCGACCGGCCGATTTGGGCGGTGGAGAAATTGACCACTTCGATGGTGAAGAAGTTCCACACCGACGGGAAGGCCTGGCTCGCCAGCGACAGCAGGAAGAGGCCGAACAGCAGCCACAGCGCGATCGGGTAGCGCCTGAGCGAGACCAGCGCGCCGAAGGGATTGGCGCGGCGGATGTCGAAGGGCCGGCGACGATCCCGCGGGAGGCTTTCGGGCAAGACGAACAGGCCGAAGAAGAAGTTGGCCGCGGCGAGGCAGGCGGCGGCATAAAAGGGCACGCGCGGCCCGATCTGGCCGAGTTCGCCGCCGATCACCGGGCCGATGATGAAGCCCAGCCCGAAGGCGGCGCCGATCAGGCCGAAGCGCCGGGCCCGCTTCTCGGGCACGGAAATGTCTGTGATATAGGCGGTTGCCGTCGCCACCGCGGCGCCGGAAATGCCCGACAGGACGCGGCCGAAATAGATGAAGCCGATAACGGGCGCGAAGCCCATCAGCGAATAGTCGATGGTGAGCCCGATAAGCGACAGAAGCAGCACCGGGCGGCGGCCGAAATGATCGGAGAGATTGCCCAGCACCGGCGAAAACAGGAACTGCATCAGCGCATAAACGAACACCAGATAGCCGCCGACCACGGCCGACTGGGCGACGCCCGCGCCGGTCAGCCCCTCGATCAATTCCGGCAGCACCGGCACGATAATGCCCAGCCCGATCATGTCGAGCAGGATGGTCACAAGGATGCAGGCGAGCGTCAGGCGGGAGTCTTTTGCAACTGCCATGCGGTGCGATGAAAATGCGAGTGGTGGCGCAGTTGACACAGCGTCCCCCGGCAAGGCAAGCGCAGCAGCGCGCATTTCAATGACTTAGGCGGTATTGCGGAGGTAAGCCGCCGCACCTATGGCCCTTTTGCCACGACACCACGGCGCCGCGGCCGGTCCCAAAACAGAAGGCCGCCCCGCGGGGCGGCCTTCCGGTCCGGAACCCGGACAGATCAGTGCCGAGTGGCGTGGCGAATGTCGTCCTTGGCTTTGCCGACACCCGACTGCACCTTGCCGGCGGCCTTGTCCATCTTGCCTTCGGCCTGCAGTTCCGGATCGTCCGTGATCTTGCCTGCGGCGTCCTTCACGGCGCCTTTCGCCTGCTTGCCGGCGCCTTCGATCCGATCCTTGTCCATTGGGACCTCCTTTTGTCGGTTCGGAGGGGAAACGGCGGGCCGGTGAGCAGGTTCCGGAAGATTGTCGCGGTCAGGCTTCGGCGTCGGCTTCCCAGGACACTTCGATGCGCTGAAAGAGCGGCCCCTCCTTCATGCCGCCGAGCCAGCGGCGGAACGCGTCGAGGTCCGCGAAGCCGGCGCGCCGCGCATCCTCGAGGGTGACCTCGGCGGGGTCGAGATCGTCGATGCGGCCGATGCGGATGGTGCCGAGCTTCGTCCGGAGCGTGCCGCCGGGCTTCACCGTCGGGCGGGTCCAGCGGCGGAACTGCAGGGTGATCCGCCCCTCGCGGATCGCCTCGACCACCTCGCGCTTGAGCAGCATTTCTCTCCTCCGCCATCTCTTTCCGGCGGCATGTAGCCGGCTTGCCAAGGGCCGGCAATCGTGTAAATCATCGGCAGATGCCGATATAGCCGGCCGGCCAGGGGCCACGTCCGGCACGCCTCCCCGCCGACGCAGCGAAAGACCGAAATCGATGACGACCGACGCCCAGGACGCGGCCAGACCCGCCCCTGCCCCCGATGCCGCGGCCGTTTCGGCGCCGTCGCGCTGGCTGTTCACGGTGCTGGCGGTGGCGACCGGGGCGCTGGCCGCGAATCTCTATTACGCGCAGCCGCTGATCGCGCTGATCGGCCCGGAGCTGCACATTCCGCCCGAGCTCGCCGGTACGCTGGTGAGCGTGACGCAGATCGGCTACGGGCTCGGCCTGTTCTTCCTGGTCTCGCTGGCGGACCTGGTGGAAAGCAAGCGCCAGGTGATGATCATGCTGGGGATCACCGCGCTTGCACTGGTGACCGCGGCGACAGCGAACAATGTCGTGCTGTTCTTCGCCGCCTCGCTGGTCATCGGCCTCTGCTCGACCGGCGCACAGGTGCTGGTGCCGTTTGCCGCGCATCTGGTGCCCGAGGCCCGGCGCGGCCGGACGGTGGGTAATGTCATGGCCGGGCTGCTGACCGGCATCCTGCTCGCCCGGCCGCTGTCGCTTTTCGTCTCGTCGGCGGTGGGCTGGCGGCCGGTGTTCTGGATTTCCGCCGCGGCGATGGTCGTCATCGGCGTGCTGCTGGCAAGCCTCATGCCGCGCCATCGGCCGAAGGGCGGCATGAGCTATGCCGGGATATTGTCGTCCATGGCGGCGCTGATGCGCGATACGCCGGTCCTGCGCCGCCGGGCGCTCTATCAGGCGATGATCTTCGCCACGTTCAACATGCTGTGGACCGCGGCGCCGCTCATGCTCGCCGACCGTTTCGGGCTCGACCAGAAGGGGATCGCCATTTTCGCGCTGGCGGGCGCCGGCGGCGCGCTGGCCGCCCCGCTTGCCGGCCGGCTCGCCGATCGCGGGCTGGCGCAGCTCTGCACCGGGCTGGCCATGGTGGTGCTCGCCATCGGCTTCCTGCTCAGCTGCTGGGGCGTCGCGGCGGGCGCGCTGGTCGGCGTCGCGGTGCTGGCGGTGCTGATCGATGCGGCGGTGCAGTTCAACCAGATCATCAGCCAGCGCATCCTGTTCCTGCTGCCAGGGGAAAGCCGCGGCCGGGTCAATGCGCTCTACATGACGACGAGCTTCTTCGGCGGCGCGGTCGGCTCGACGCTGGCGACGGCGACCTATCACGCCGGCGGCTGGACGGCGACGGCGGGCACGGCGGCCGGCATAAGCATCGTCTGCCTCATGTTCTTCCTCACCGAATTCCGCCGCAAGCCCGCCTGATTGAGTTTCGGCCCCGCCTGTGGGAGATCAGGCGAACGCGCGGGCGTGATGGAATGGTAGACATACGGGACTTAAAATCCCGAGAGGGTAGCCTCGTGCGGGTTCGAGTCCCGCCGCCCGCACCA
>DASZUI010000042.1:0-13776 GCA_035547675.1 Devosia sp. | reverse complement strand
GGCTGGAGTCCGGCCTTCGCCGGAATGACGGTGGGGTTGGGGCAAGGCCGTGCCACGTACACTCTGTCATGCCGGCGAAGGCCGGAATCCAGCCACAGGCGCCTTCCCTCCCCATTTGACGCTAAGCCGCCACCGGCGCCTTGATCCGCATCGACACCCAGATCGCGGCCACCCCCGCCAGCGCGCAGAGACCCGAGACGAAATAGCCGCCCGAACCCATCATGCCGATCAGCCAGCCGAAGCCGGTCAGCGCCACCACCTGCGCGACCTGCTGCAGCACGACGAACAGGCTCTGCACCTCGGCGGCGATCTCCTCGCTCGTCCATTTGGCGATGAAGTGGACGGCGCCGAGGAGGCCGATCGCATAGGTCAGGCTCTGCAACAATTGCAGCGGCACGAGCAGCCAGACCGGCGGGGCAAACCCCATCGCCGCCCAGCGCAGCACCGAGAACAGGCCCGCCGCGAGCATCATGGCCCGCGCCGAGAGCCGTATCCCCGAGCGCTTCCAGGCGAACATGGTCGCGGCTTCCGCCAGCGAGGCCAACGCCATCAGCGGCCCGATGATCGCCTCTGGCACCCCCTGTTCCTTCCAGAGCAGCGCGCCAAAGGCATTGACGATGATGTGCATGGCGAGGATCACCGAAATCCCGATCAGCGGCAGCAGGAACCATGGCCTCAGCACCTCGCGCAGCCGCGGCCCCGGTGCCGCCTCGCGCGTCACCGCGGCCACGGTTTCCGCCGGCGGCGGCGCCCGGAACTTCGGCAGCCCCAGCGCCACCACGCCGCGCAAGAGGTTCAGCCCGACATAGAAGGGCAGATAGGCCCCGCCCCCGAACAGCGCGACCACCAGCCCCGTCACCGCATTGGTGGACATGAAGCCCAGCGTGCCCCAGGCGCGGATCGCGCCGAAATCCGTGCCGTTGCGCGTCGTCATGCGCAGCGAAGCGGCGTCCGCCACCGGCGCGATCGCCGCCGCCGGCAGCGCCAGCACGGTCCAGACCGTCAATATGCCGGCAAAGCCGTGCGCGAAGAACAGCCCGATCGGCGTGACGGCCGCGATGAGCGCGCCGATCACGATCACCTGCCGCCAGTCGCTCGCCCGGTCCGCCAGGCGGCCGACGAACAGCGTCAGCGCCAGCATGATGAAGGTCGGCAGCGCGTTGATGATGCCGATTTCGCCGGCGCTCAGCCCCTGCGAGGCGAACCAGATGCCGCCATAGGCCGTCACCGCGCCGCCGGCCGTGAAATGCACGAAATAATAGGCGGACGTGCGCAACTCGGGCGAGATCCGCTGCACGGCTTGGTCGAGGGACATCGGGGAATTCATCCGGGCGAGAATCGCCGTCCCCTTTCCTATCCCAGCCGCATGGGCCGCGTAAGCGGCAGGCATAGAAATGCGCCTGGAGCGTTTTCAGGAAAAGTGGCTCCACTTTTCCGGTTCGAAAACGCGATAACTCAAGGACCTAGAGCTCACGTTCTGATCGATCAGAACGTGACCTCTAGAAGGCGTCCCGTTTCGCTGGCCTGAGCCTGAGCGAGACCAGCACGCAGATGACCCCGACAAGCCCCATCGCCGAAGCGGCCCAGAACGCGCCGGCGCCGAACGGCCCGACCAGCCAGCCGAAGACGACAAGGCCCAGGACGGTCATCGCCTGCTGCAGCGCGAAGGAGAAGCCCTGCGCCTCGGCGGCGATGTCCTCGCGCGTCCAGTTGGCGATGAAGTGCACCGTGCCGAGATAGCCAATGGCGAAGGTGACGGCATGCAGCGTCTGCAGCAGGAACAGCGCCCAGACGGGCGGGCTCAACGCCACCATGGCCCAGCGGAACACGGTGGCGAGGCACGCCGCCATGATCATCTGCCGCGCCGAAACCCGCGCGCCGATGCGGCGCCATACGAACATGATCACCGCCTCCGCCGCCTGGCTGGTCGCGACCAAGGGCCCGATCACCTCCTGCGGCACGCCCTGCCTGACCCAGATCAGCGCGGCGAAGGCGGCGAGGATCGCGTGTGTCGCCTGCACCAGCGCGAAAGCGACGAGCGGCAGCACGAACCAACCCTTGAGCACTTCGCGCAGCTTCCCGGCCGCCGGGCCCGCCAGCACCTTCTGCCGTTCGGGCGCCCGGAAGCGCGGCAATTGCAGCGACAATAGCGCCCGGGCCAGCGAGAAGCCGATCAGCGTCGGCACGAAGGCCACCGAGCCCAGCCAGGCGACGAGGAGCCCGGTCGCCGCCGTGGCGACCATCGAGCCCAGCGTGCCCCAGCCCCGGATCGCGCCGAAGGAGGTGCCGCGGCGCTCCGTCATCCGGAGCGTCGCGGCATCGACGACCGGCGCCAGCGACCCCGAGGGAATGGAAAACAGCGTCCAGATCACCAGGATGCCGAGAAAGCCCGAGACGAAATAGAGCCCGAACGGCAGCACGCCCCCGACGATAGCGAGGAGCACGATCATCTGCTTCCAGTCGCTCGCCCGGTCGGCCAGCCGGCCGACATAGAGGTTGATGAGCATCAGCGTCAGCACCGGCGCGGCGCTGATAATGCCGATCTCCCCCGCCGCTATGCCCCGCTCCGCCAGCCACACGCCGAGATAGGCCGAGGCCGACCCGCTGGTGGTGAACACGGTGAAGTGGAAGATCGACGCACGCAACTCGGGCGAGAGGCGCGACACGCTGGACATGAGGGGAAGCTCCGCAACGCCAGAGCTATAGATCAAGCCAGCCGCATGGGCCAGCAACGCGATGGGAATTTACCCCGGGCACCCCTCCCCCCACCGTCATTCCGGCGAAGGCCGGAATCCAGCCACACACACCCACCTCTCCGCGTCATGGCCGCGCTCGCCGCGCGCTGAAGGGTCGGCTGGCTCCCCGGGTCAAGCCCGGGGATGACGGAGCGAGGGATGGGCGAGAGGAAGCTATCGAGAGGCAGTGCCCCATTCCTGGATTCCGGCCTTCGTCGGAATGACAAAGTGGAATTTGGCACGGCCTGCCCTCCTCCCCGCCGTCATTCCGGCGAAGGCCGGAATCCAGCCGCACACACCTGCCTCTCCACGTCATGGCCGGGCCTGACCCGGCCATCCAGCCGACAGCGGGACGGTGGTGCTGGCGGAGCCGCATGGATGGCCGGGTCAAGCCCGGCCATGACGGCGGTGAGATCCTACCCCTGGACGAAGTGCGTGCCCGTTTCTGGATTCCGGCCTTCGCCGGAATGACACAGTGGAACTGGCACGGCCTGCCCTCCTCCCCGCCGTCATTCCGGCGAAGGCCGGAATCCAGCCACACACACCCACCTCTCCGCGTCATGGCCGGGCTCGACCCGGCCATCCAGCCGGGCTCGCCGCGCGTTGCGGGGTCGGCTGGCTCCCCGGGTCAAGCCCGGGGATGACGGAGCGAGAATGGGCGAGGGGAAGCTATCGAGACGCAGTACCCGCTCCTGGATTCCGGCCTTCGCCGGAATGACACAGTGGATTGGCACCGCACGAGCCTCACCCCCGCCGTCATTCCGGCGAAGGCCGGAATCCAGCCGCACACACTTACCTCCCCGCGTCATGGCCGGGCTCGACCCGGCCATCCAGCCGACGCCGGTACGAGCCTTCCACCCCCTACCTGCCCGCATCGAAAATCCGATGCTGAAACCGCTCCACTGGAGCGATTTCGCCCCTGCGGGCCGCCGCTGTGGCTAGGCCGCTTGGGAGCGTTGCTTGACGGCGGGGACCAGGGCGGCGAAGAATTGGTCGGCGCAATGGGCCCAGGTGAAATTGCCGGCGAAGGCCCGCGCCCGCTCGCGCGACAGGCTGAGCGCGCGGGTGACGGCGGCGCCGAGATCGTCATCCATCGCCCCGCACGCGGGATCGGTCAGCACGTCGATCGGCCCGCCGACGGGATAGGCCGCCACCGGCACGCCCGAGGACAAGGCCTCGATCATCACATTGCCGAAGGTATCGGTCCGGCTCGGAAACACCAGCACATCGGCGCTGCGATAGAGCGCGGCGAGCTCGGCGCCGCGCCTCAGCCCGAGAAACACCGCGGCCGGGAACTGCCGCTTCAGCTCCTCCACCTGTGGCCCGTCGCCCACCACGATCTTGGTGCCGGGCACCTCGAGCCTGAGGAAGGCGCTGACGTTCTTTTCGACCGCGACCCGCCCCACATAGAGTAAATGCGGGCCCGGCAGGTCGAGGAATTCGGTCTTCGGCCCCGGCGAGAACGCCGAGGCGTCCACGCCGCGCGACCAGACCACCACATTCGAGAAGCCCTGCTTCTCAAGGTCGCGCGCCACCGACGGAGTGGGCACCAGCGTCGCCGCGGCGCCCGCATGGAACCAGCGCAGATAGGCATAGCTCCATTCCGACGGCACCGGCACCCGCGCCGCGACATATTCGGGAAAGCGCGTGTGATAGCTCGTGGTGAAGCCCAGCCCCGCATCGGCGCAATGCAGCTTCGCCTGCAGCCCCAGCGGCCCTTCGGTGGCGATATGGATATGGTCGGGCGCCATCGCCGTGATCTGCTGGGCAACCGCGCCGAAGGGAGTCAGCGACAGCCGGATTTCGGGATAGGTCGGCAGCGGCACGGTCCAGAACCGCTCGGGCGTCAGGTAGTCGACCTGGTGCCCGCGCGCCCTGAGCTCGCGCCCGACATTGTCGAGGCAGCGGACGACGCCATTGGTCTGCGGATACCAGGCATCGGTGACAATGAGGATATGGCTCATGCGGCCCTCGCGCGCCTCAATCTCAGCCGGCGGCGGCGCGGCGTGCGCGGGCCGGTCTGGGTCCAGGTGATGAGCTCGAACTGCCCGTCATATTCCTCGACGATGGCCGTGCAGCTTTCCACCCAGTCTCCGGTGTTGATGTAATGGACACCCAGCCGATTGTGCATGTCGGCGTGGTGGATATGGCCGCAAATGATGCCGTCCACCCCGCTCTCTCGCGCCTCCAGCGACAGCGCCTCCTCGAAGCGGCCGATGACGGCCACCGCGTTCTTGACCTTCTGCTTGGCCCAGGCGGAGAGCGACCAATAGGAGAGCCCCAGGCGCCGCCGGCACCAGTTGAAGCCCATATTGATCCGCAGCGCCGCCCGGTAAGCCCAGTCGCCCACATAGGCGAGCCATTTGGCGTTCATCACCACCACGTCGAACTGGTCGCCATGGATGACGAGATAGGTCTTGCCCTGGGCCGTGGTGTGGACCGTGCGGTCCACGAACTCCACCTCGCCGAAATAGGTGCCGAGATAGTCGCGCAGGAACTCGTCGTGGTTGCCCGGCAGCACCACCATGCGCGTGCCCGCCGCCGCCTTTTCCAGCAGCAGCTGGGCCACCTCATTGTATTCGGGCGTCCAGTGCCAGTTCTTGGAAAGGCGCCAGCCGTCCACGATGTCGCCCACCAGGTAGATCACGTCGGCATCGTGCCAGCGCAGGAAATCGATGAGCTGCAGCACGCGCGTCGCCCGCATGCCCAGATGGACATCGGAGATGAAGAGCGCCCTGACACGGCGAACTTCGCGATCCTGACCTTCACGATTGTCACGGGGCTGATCCAGCAAGACGACTCTGTCCTCAGGCTATGGGCATGGAGCATGGCGCAGGGCGCCAACGGAATTGTGACAATGTACCGCCCCTCAGCCGATTAACAAAAGTCAAATCGGACCGCCGACTCAGGCGTGTGGATACTCGCCGCTAGAGCAGGAAAAGCAGCACGGCGAGGACCATCAGCAGAGCAAGGATGAGCCCGAGAAAGCGTTCCGTCCCGGTGCGCTTGAGCACCGCTTCGAGCTGGTGCCCGAACACCATCCACAGCGCCGTCGAGAAGGGCGCGATGGCGAGGCACCCCAGCGTCACCCAGCCGATCGTCCAGAATCGCCCCGGCCCCGTATCCACCACCAGCGCCACCAGCGACACCGCCATCGCCCACGCCTTGGGGTTCACCCATTGGAACAGCGCCGCCTCATAGGCGCGCATCGGCCGCTCCCGGCCGCCCTGCTCATGCAGCTTGAGCCCGAGCAGCGTCCAGGCCATCCACAGGAAATAGGCCGCCGCAACCCATTTGAGGATGTCCTTGAGCATCGGGAAGGTCTCGAACACCTCACCGAGCCCCAGGCCCACTACCAGCACCATCAGCGGAAAGCCGAGGCTCACCCCCAGGGCGTGCGGCAGCGTGCGCGCCAAGCCGAAGCGCGCCGACGAGGTCATCAGCATCAGATTGTTCGGCCCCGGCGTGAAAAAAGCCGGTATCGCCGCCGCGAAAAACGCGGTCACCAGCGCAGCATCCATGCCAAGCCTCCCCCCTGACGATTATGTCAGCGTTGTTGACGTAATATCAACGCGGGTTGGATGGAGCAAGCTCGGCCGGAGGCGCGCGCTATGGATTCCGGCCTTCGCCGGAATGACGAAGCAGGTGTGGCACGGCCTCGCCCCACACACGGCGTCATTCCGGCGACGCCGTGGGGGTGGTACGGCCTCGCCTCCTCCCCGCCGTCATTCCGGCGAAGGCCGGAATCCATCCTGAGCGCCATCAGCGCGCGCTGCCTGCCTCCATCGAAAATAAGGAAACTGGATTCCCGCCTTCGCGGGAATGACGAAGTGTATGTGGCAGGGCCGTGCCCCCAACCCCGGCGTCAGTCCCGCGAAGGCGGGTATCCAGTTTCGCTGCCATGCAGCGCGCGCTGCCCATGGTTCGAGGCTCCCTTCGCTCGCACCTCAGGATGAGGTTGTGGATATTGGAGCGCAGCCGAAGGAATAACACCGACCTCATGGAGAGCTGCGAGGCGAAGGGAGCCTCGAACCATGGGCAGCAACACCTACCCCTTCAATTGGCCCTTCAGCGCCGCGATCCGCCCATAGCTCGCCTCGATCCGCTTCTCGAAAGCCGGATCGCGCTTCGCTTCATCGACCAGGATCGCCTGCACCTTGGGCCCCAGATCGGGATCGTAGGCAGCGGTGTTCGAGAACAGCAATATGTCGATGCCGGCATTGACCGCCTTGACGACCGTCTGGCGCACGATGCCCGCCTCGCCCTCGCCTTTGAACAGGTCGCGGACTGCCCCCATGTCGAGATCGTCGCTGATGACCGTGCCGTGATAGCCGAGCTTGTCGCGCAGCACGCCGTCGATCCAGTAGCTCGAGAGGCTCGCCGGCAATTGCTCCGGGTCGGGCGGGGCGCCATAGCCATTGTTGTAGAGATGGCCGACCATCACCAGGTCGGCGTCGCCCTTGCCGATCAGCGTCTTGTAGGGCGCCAGTTCCGTCGCGCTCCAGGTCTTGGAGATGTCGACGAACCCCTTGTGGCTGTCGCTGGTCGAGGATCCATGGCCGGGGAAATGCTTGAGCGAGGTGATGAGCCCCGCCTTGTGGTGCGCGTCTATGAAGGCCTCGGCATAGGCGATCACCTTGTCCGGGTCGGCGCTGAACGAGCGGCCATAATGGCCGATGATCGGATTGGTCGGGTTCACGTCGAGATCGACGACCGGCCCGAAATTGACGTTGAAGCCATAGCCCTTGAGCGCCTCGGCCGTCCGGCCATAAAGCGTCTCCGCATCGGCCGGCGAATCCGTCTTGGCGACGTCGCGCGCATTGGGCATCTCGGGAAAGCCGACGCTGCTGGTCAGCCGCTGCACCGCCCCGCCCTCCTGGTCGAGCGTGATGAGCACCGGCAGGCCCGGCGGGCTCGCCGCCGTGAAGGCCGCGTTCATCGCCTTGACGGCGGCGAGGCTCTTCACATTGGCCTTGAGGTACATGATCCCGCCGATCTGGCCCTGCCGGATTTCATCCGTCAGCGCCTTGATCGAGGCATCGTCCACCGAAGCGCCCTTGAAGCCGACGAGCACCATCTGCCCGGCCATCTGCTCGAGGCTGGGAGAGGCAAGGGCCGGGCTGGTGAAGACGATGGCGGTCAACAGGGCGGCGAGCTTGAGCACGGGCTTTCCTCGGGGCTGCGAATCACCAGCTAGGCTGATCGAGCATTGCGGCGAAACCAAGCGCGAGAAGAAGCTGGATTCTCGCGCGCCCCAACGTCATTCCCGCGCGCCCCACCGTCATTCCCGCGCGCCCCGTCATTCCCGCGAAGGCGGGAATCCAGTTTTCCTCTCCACCACGAACACGTCGTAGCGCGTACTCTTGCCGACGATCGAATGGGACGGCGCCGGCAGGCCGTCGAGCAGCGGCGCATGGATCGGCCACTTCAGCACCACCCGATTGCTGGCCGCCGCCAGCGCCGCCCGCATCAGGTCCAACGCGTCGGGATCGTCGCCGACCAGCTCGCGCAATTGCCGCATTTCCTGCTTCACCAGCGCCGTATTGCCGCGCGGCGGGTGCATGGGGTCGACCAGCACGACTTTCGGCGTGAATTTTTGCAGAAATTCACGTGCATCACCCACAAAAAGCGTCATCCGGGCGACGATTGCGGCGTATTCCGGCCCCGCCTCTTTCGCCCGCGCCAGCCCCTCCGCGAGCAGCGCCGCAACCTCGGGCACCCGCTCGATCAGCGTCACCTCCGCGCCCAGCGAGGCGAGCAGGAAGGCGTCGCGCCCCAGCCCCGCCGTCGCATCGACGATTTTCGGCGTCCTGCCCTTCGTCAGCCCCGCCGCCCGCGGCAAGGCCTGGCCGCGCCCGCCGCCGAAGCGGAAGCGATGGCCCACCGGCCCGCCGACGAAATCCACGCTCAGTCCGCGACTTGCCACGTTTGTTCTCTTCCGGGCGCTTTCAGCCAAGGTGAATCGCACTTTTGCGGTTCGAAACCGCGACAAAAGGTTGAATCGGAGGACTGCACCGGCCCTGCGCCCCGGTCAACCCGCCTGCCCGGCAGCGGCGGTTGCCCTCGCCGGCCCATGCCGCTATAGAGCCGATCCCGTCGCATGGCGGTCCGGCAGCAGGAGTTTCGCCATGCATTGCGGCCTCGATTTCGGCACCTCCAACTCGACCCTCGGGACTGCCCTGCCCGGCCGGCCCGCGCGCCTGCTGCCGCTCGAGGACGGCCGCCCGACCATCCCCAGCGCTATCTTCTTTTCTTTCGAAGACTCAGAGACTTACTACGGCCGGCGGGCGCAGCGCGAATATACCGCCGGCACCGATGGCCGCTTCATGCGCGCCCTCAAGAGCATCCTCGGCACCGCCCTGATCGAGGAGAATATCCGCATCCGCAAGGACGTCATCCCCTTCGCCGAGATCGTGGGCATGTTTGTCGGCGAGCTGAAGCGCCGCGCCGAAGCCGATCTCGCCGATGGCCTCGACCATGTGGTGGCGGGCCGCCCGGTCCATTTCGTCGACGACGATCCCGTAGCCGATCGCCGGGCCCAGCAGCAGCTCGAAGCCGCCATTCGCGGCCAGGGCTTCCGGCACATCGAATTCCAGTTCGAGCCCATCGCCGCAGCGCTCGATTACGAGAGCCGGATCAATGGCGAAGAACTCGGCCTCGTCATCGATCTCGGCGGCGGCACCTCGGATTTTTCGGTGGTCCGCGTCTCGCCCGAGCGCGTCGCCGCCGCCGACCGGCAGGGCGACATCCTCGCCGCCGGCGGCATCCATATCGGCGGCACCGATTTCGACCGGCTGCTCTCCATGGCCCGGGCGATGCCCGAACTCGGCTACCGGACGCTCACCGCCGACGGCAAGCGGCCCCTGCCCTCCGGGCCCTATTACGACCTCGCCAGTTGGCACCGCATCAACCGCCTCTATAACGCGCAGAGCCTCCTCGAACAGCGCCAGACGCGGCGCGAGGCGGCCCATCCCGAGCGCGTCGACCGCATGATCTCGGTCATCGAGCACCGCGAGGGCCACCGCCTCGCCGGCGCAGTCGAAGACGCCAAGATCGCGCTCACCGATACCGAAGCGGCGGAAATCCGCTTTGCCGGCGAGGAAGTTAGGCTCGATCTGCCCGTCACCCGCAGCCAGCTCGCCAATGCCCTCGAAGCATCCATCGAGCGCATCGCCCGCACCGTCGAGGCAACGCTGCGCGACGCCGGGCTGACCCCGCGCCATATCGAAACCCTGATCCTCACCGGCGGCTCGACCCGCATCCCGGCCATCATGGCCCGGCTCCGGATGCTGTTCCCGGAAGCCAAATTCGTCGAGACCGATCCCTTCGGCAGCGTCGGCCTCGGCCTCGCCATCGATGCGCGGCGGAAGTTCGGCTGACCCAGCCATTCGGCTGGACCTGCCTTTCGATGTGGCCACCTAGGTGCCATATGCGCCCCTCCTCCTTGAGGGGAGGGTGGCGGCAGCCGGGTGGGGGTGGGCCTCGCGCGCCGGCGTGTGCTGCAAGGCACCCCCACCCTTGATCCCTCCCCTCAAGGGGGAGGGAGACGGGGCGGCACCCTACCTGTCAAAATCGAAAGTCGGTCCAGCCGAATGGCTGGTTACTTGTTCTGCCTGTTCGCCACCAGGTCCTCCACGACCGCCGGATCGGCGAGCGTCGTGGTGTCGCCCAGCGCGCCATAATCGTTCTCGGCGATCTTGCGCAGGATGCGGCGCATGATCTTGCCGGAGCGGGTCTTGGGCAGGCCGGGGGCGAACTGGATCAAATCCGGCGAGGCGATGGCACCGATTTCCTTGCGCACCCATTGCTTGAGCTCGCCCTTGAGCACCTCGTCGGAGGCTTCGCCCGACATCAGCGTGACATAGGCGTAAATTCCCTGCCCCTTGATGTGGTGCGGGTAGCCGACCACCGCCGCCTCCGACACCTTGGGGTGCGCGACGAGCGCGCTCTCGATCTCCGCCGTGCCGATCCGGTGACCGGAGACGTTGAGCACGTCGTCGACGCGCCCTGTGATCCAGTAATAGCCGTCCTCGTCGCGCCGGCAGCCGTCACCCGAGAAATAATAGCCCTTGTACTGCTCGAAATAAGTCGAGACGAAGCGCTGGTGGTCGCCATAGACCGTGCGCATCTGCCCCGGCCAGCTATCGGCGATGCAGAGCACGCCCTCGGCCTTCACCTGCTCCTGGAGCTTGCCTTCCGGCGACAGCACCACCGGCCTGACGCCGAAGAAGGGCTTGGTCGCCGAACCAGGCTTGGTCGGGATCGCCCCCGGCAGGGGCGTGATCATGAAGCCGCCGGTCTCGGTCTGCCACCAGGTGTCGATCACGGCACAGCGTCCATGCCCCACATGCTTGTGGTACCAGAGCCAGGCCTCCGGATTGATCGGCTCGCCCACCGAGCCGATGACTCGCAGCGAGGAGAGGTCGTTCCTGTCCACCCATTCGTCGCCGGCGCCCATCAGCGCGCGAATGGCGGTCGGGGCGGTGTAGAAGATGTTCACCTTCCACTTGTCGACGACCTGCCAGAGCCTTGAATGGTCGGGATAATTCGGCACGCCCTCGAACATCAGCGAGGTCGCGCCATTGGCCAGCGGGCCATAGACGATATAGCTGTGCCCGGTCACCCAGCCGACATCGGCCGTGCACCAGTAGACGTCGCCGTCATGATAGTCGAAGGCGAGCTGGTGGGTGAGCGAGGTCCAGACGATGTAGCCGCCGGTGGTGTGGAGCACGCCCTTCGGCTTGCCTGTCGAACCCGAGGTATAGAGGATGAAAAGCGGGTCCTCTGCATTCATCGGTTCGGGATCGCAAAGCGTATCGACCTCCGCCGCCGCATCCTCATACCAGACGTCGCGACCGCCCACGACCGGCACGTCGGCGCCGGTGTTCCTGATCACCAGCACAGTCGAAACGCCCGGCGCGCGGCCCAGCGCCTCGTCGACATTCTTCTTGAGCGGAATGGTCTTGCCGCCGCGCCGTCCTTCATCGGCAGTGATGACGATGCGGCTGTCGCAGTCATTGATGCGGCCGGCGATCGAATCCGGCGAAAAGCCGCCGAAGATCACCGAATGGACGGCGCCAATGCGGGCGCAGGCCAGCATGGCATAGGCCGTCTCGACGATCATCGGCAGATAGATGGTGACGCGGTCGCCCTTCTTGACCCCGAGCTTCTTCAGCACATTGGCGAAGCGGCAGACATTCTCGTGCAATTGCCGGTAGGTGACGGTCTTCTGCGTGCCGGGAATGTCGCCTTCCCAGATCAGCGCGACCTGGTCGCCGCGCGTCTTGAGGTGCCGGTCGATGCAATTGGCCGAGATGTTGAGCACCCCGTCCTCGAACCATTTGATCGAGATGTCGGGATAGGCGAAGCTGGTATTCTTGATCCTGGTCGGCGGCTTGATCCAGTCGATGCGCCGGGCCTGCTCGGCCCAGAAGCCGTCGGGGTCCTCGACCGAGCGGCGATACATCTCTTGATACTGCTCCGCCGTCACCCAGGTCCGCGCCAGGGTCTCCGCGCTTGGCTTGAACAGCAGGTCGTCGCTCATGCTTTCCTCCCGGTTTTGTCCGGTTCTAATCACTGGCCTGCCGCCCCGCAAGCGCACCACCTCCCGTTAACCGCCTTGGCGGGCGGCACTTCGGCATTGCCTGAAGGCGCGCTATTCTGCGCAAAATCCAGGCCTTTGGGGGCTTTTATGACCGATGCCACGCTCGTCGCCGCAGCCGACGGAACGGCTGCCCCACGCTATGCCGCCCGCGCCGCCACCGCGGCCGATCTCGACATCATCCATCGCGAGCTGATGGCGGTGATCGACGAGAGCCCCTATTACAACGATGAATTCAAGGCCTATGAGAAGGGCCGCCTGACCCGCGGCTATCTCGACGTGCTGCAGCGCCACGACCCCTGGCACGTCATCTCGCTGCTCGAGAACGGCGAGGTCGGCGGCGCGCTGGTCTCGGGGCCGGAGTTCGGCGCCATCTTCCGCTATTGGAGCTGGGTTTTCCCCTCGCACCGCAAGAGCCGGCTCGCCATGCACGGCATGCGCGTCTTCGACGAGCATTTCGACAATGGCCGCTTCCACAAGGCCTATACCTTCGTGCGGCCGGAGAACGAGGTCGCCCTCGCGCTGCTCCGCCGCTATGGCTACGCGCAGGCCTGCGTGCTGAAGAACCACCTCTTCGGGCAGGACTACGCCGTCATGGAGCGGCACTACACCAAGCGCGAACCCGGCTACGACCACGGCATCGGCCCCGGCCGCCTCGGCCGCTTCGTCAAGCTGGTGGGCGGACTGGTGGGGCGGTAGGGCGCGAGCATAAACGGAGATTCCCGCTTTCGCGGGAATGACGTCGAGTTTGAGGGTGGCGCGCTGCCACGCTCACTTCGTCATTCCCGCGAAAGCGGGAATCTCTGTTCGCTTTTATTCGGCGAGGGTCGCAGCCGCCGCCGTCCGCACCAGCCGCGCCCGGATCGACACATCCACCCCCGCGATCCTGAGCACCGTGTACCACTGGGCCGCCGACCACAGCGTGATGGAGGCCAGCGCCGCCACCGCGGCGCCCATAAGCCCCATGGCCGGCACGAGCAGCAGATTGCCGCCGACCAGCACCACGATCCCCAGCCCGATTGCCGGCAGCGTCGCATAGGGCCTGTCATGCACCGACAGCACGATCGAGGTCGGCCCGAAGATCGAGCGCATCACGAGCGCGAGGCACAGCACGGCGAGCGGCGCCGCCCCCGCCTGGAAGCTTTTTCCGAACAACAGCAGCGCAATCGGCGCACCGAGCGCGACCACGAAGAACAGCAGCACCGACAAGCCCGAGGCGACGAAATTCGCCTCCCCGATCTTGCGGAGGAAGCCGATGCGGTCGGCTTTCGCCTCGCTCTCGAACATGTCGGGCATCGTTACGGAATAGACCACGCCGACCCCGAAGGCGACGAGGGAGAAGAACCGCGTACAGACCCCGAAGATCGCCAGCTCCTCGCGGCTCAGCATGTTGGAGAGGACCAGCAGGTCGAGGTCGAAAAAGAACTCCGTGGCCAGCGT
>DASZUI010000041.1:0-6815 GCA_035547675.1 Devosia sp. | reverse complement strand
GAATGGTACAGCGCCGCCGGCGTCGACCTCGCGGTCGGCGAGGCGCCGGTCGACCGTTTCGCCCAATCCCAGGCCGCGCCGCGCCGGCTGAGCGCCGCCGCGAGCGCCGTCCTCGCCTCGGCCGCCCCCGCACCGGCCGCGCCGACGGGCCCGGCGATCATCGCCAATGCCGATCCCAGCGAGACGCGGGAGTTGGCCGCGCAGGCGCAGACGCTCGAGGAATTGCGCGCCATCATGGAGGCCTATGACGGCTGCGTGCTCAAGAAGCGGGCGACGCAACTGGTCTTCGCCGACGGCAACCCCGAGGCGGAAATCATGCTGGTGGGCGAAGGCCCGGGGGCCGACGAGGACCGGATCGGCCGGCCCTTCGTGGGCCGCGCCGGCATGCTGCTCGACCGGATGCTGGCCGCGGTCGGGCTCGACCGGACAAAAGTGTTCATCGCCAACATGGTGCCTTGGCGGCCACCGGGCAATCGCGAGCCGACGCCGGAGGAACTGGCGCTCTGCACGCCCTTCCTTCACCGGCAGGTGGAGCTGGTGGCGCCCAAAATCCTGGTGACGCTCGGCAATGTACCGACGCAATCGCTGTTCGGCACCAAATCCGGCATCACCCGCACGCGCGGGCAATGGAAGCAGGTCAGCATCAACGGCCACCAAATGGAGGCCATGCCGACGCTTCATCCCGCCTATCTGCTGCGGCAACCGGCGGCCAAGGCGCAGGCCTGGCGCGACATGCTGGCGCTGCGGCACGCCATGGCGCGGCTCGGGATCGCGTGACGGGCCGAATTATTGCAGCGCTCAAGCTGATTTCGGTGCAATATTAACCCCTTCGCCCGAATTTAGTCCGAGTTGCAAAGACAGGTCCGACTACCCGCCCTATCGCACGCCCCTCCCTCCCGGACGCGCCATGTCGCACTTCATCAAGATCTATTCGCTGCTTCTCGGCTCGGCGCTGCTGATGTTCGGCGGCGGCCTGCAGGGCCTGGTGCTCTCGGTGCGCGGCGCGGAGGAGCATTTTTCGCTGCTGGCGCTCGGCCTCATCGGCACCGGCTGGTCGGTGGGCTATGTGGCGGGCTCGGTGAGCGTGCCGCTGATGGTCAAGCGGGTCGGCCATATCCGGGCCTATTCGGTAATGGCCGCGATCGGCACGATCACGATCCTGCTCAACCTGATGATCCTCAACGACATTGCCTGGATCGTGCTCAGGGCGCTCTCCGGCTATTGCTTCGCCGGGGCGGCGATGATCGTCGAGAGCTGGCTCAACGAGGTGACGGAAAACCGGCAGCGCGGCACGATCTTCTCGCTCTATTCGGCGATCAACATGGCCTCCTCGACGCTCGGCCAGCTCGCCATGTCGGTGACCGGGGTCATCGGCTATACGCCCTTCGTGGTGGGCGCGATCAGCTTCATCTGCGCCCTGCTGCCCACCGCGCTCACCAGCAAGCCGCAGCCTAGGCCGCTGCAATCGGCCAAGCTCGACCTCATGCTGCTCTACCGGACGTCGCCGGTCGCGGCGATCGCGGCCTTTTCGGTGGGTATGGCCAACGGCACCTTCGGCACTCTGGCCCCGGTCTTCGGCTACAGCCAGCATCTCGATGCCGCCAGCATCTCCTATCTGATGTGCGTGACGGTGATCATGGGGGCGATCTCGCAGATTCCGGCGGGGCGGGTCTCAGACCGGATCGACCGGCGGCTGGTAATCGTGGCGCTGTCGGGAGTGGCGGCGATCATGGGCGTGCTGCTGGTGGTGCTGGACCCGCAGGGCGGCTGGCCGCTCTATCTGATGTTCGCGCTTTACGGGCTCTGCGCCTATCCGCTCTACGGCATCGCCGTGGCGCATGCCAACGACTCGGCGAAGGAAGGCGATTTCGCCAAGATTTCCAGTGCGATGCTGCTAATCATGGGCGTAGGCCTCGCCATCGGCCCGGCCATCGCGCCGACGCTGATGAATTCCATCAAGCCGGTCGCCATGTTCATCGTGACCGCCACCTTCCACGGGGCGCTCGCCATCTCGACCGTGATCCGCCTCTACGCCCGCCCCGGCCAGCGCCGCCCCCGCGGCCCGTTCCAGCCCATCTTCACCGACAAGGGCCAGACCCCCGAGGCGGTCACGCTCGATCCGCGCTCTGATGAGGAAACGGTGCAGGAGGCGGTGTAGGCCGGAGTGCAGGAACGGCCGCCATCGAAGGCGCTTACAGCAAGCTGGACAACGACTTGCCCACGAAGTCGCCAATCATAACGCCGGAAAAGATGTCCGCGGTTTGTCAAAGGCATAATTCCCCCGAAACTTATCCCCGCCGATTTGTTCTTGTTTCGTTCTCACGAAGCAGCTAGGTTGATGGCCCCCCGCAAGGGTGAATCGGAGCCTGAAATGCCACTGCATGTGAACCCGTCCTTCGAGGCGCTGGAGAAGCTGGTCGGGACGCGCGACGAGGATTTGGTCGGGCGCGAGCTGGTCGATGTCCGGGCCAATCGCGGGCGGGGGGCGCAGAGCAACAAGAGCGGGCGGTTCGAGAAGGAGAGCCGCGAGGGCTTTTATGACGGCTGGGACATGGAGGAAGAGCTCAAGCCGTTCGAGACGATCGAGCATGTCGAGCGTGCGCGGAATATCATCACGCGCAATGAGAGCCCGGACATCGGCTTCGACCGCTCGATCAACGCCTATCGCGGGTGCGAGCATGGCTGCTCCTACTGCTTCGCGCGGCCGACGCATGCCTATCTCGGCCATTCGGCGGGGCTCGAATTCGAGCGCGACATCTATTTCAAGGCCAATGCGCCGGAGCAGCTTCGGGCCGAGCTCGGCAATCCGCGCTATCGGGTGCGGCCGATCGCCATGGGCACCAATACCGATCCCTACCAGCCGGCCGAGCGCGAGCACCAGCTGACGCGCGGCATATTGCGCGTGATGCTGGAGACGCGCCATCCGGTGACGATCACCACCAAATCGGCGCTGGTGGTGCGCGACCTCGATATCCTCGTGCCGCTGGCGGAGAAGGGCCTGGTTTCGGTGGCGCTGTCGGTCACCAGCCTCGACCGCCATTTGTCACGCAAGATGGAACCGCGCGCCTCCACGCCGGAAAAGCGGCTCGAGGCCATCCGGCTGCTGTCGCAGGCGGGAGTGCCGGCGATCGTCATGGCGGCGCCGATGATCCCGGCGATCAACGACATGGAACTCGAGCGCATCCTGGACGCGGCGGCGGCGCAGGGCGCCAAGAGCGCGGGCATGGTGCTGCTGCGCCTGCCGGGCGAGGTGCGCGACATTTTTCGGGAATGGCTGCTGCGCTATTACCCCGACCGGCTCAAGCATGTGCTGAGCCTGGTCCGCGATGCGCGGGACGGGCGCGACAACGACCCGAACTTTCATTCGCGCTTCAAGGGCGAAGGTGCCTATGCGGTGCTGCTGCAGCAGCGCTTCGCCAAGGCCAGGGAGCGCTATGGGCTCGACGCCCGGCTGCCCCCGCTCAGGACGGATCTTTTTGTGCCGCCAAGGGCGGACGATCAGCAGTTGAGCCTGTTCTAACCGGACGGCCCGAGAGGCGGAGCAGCATGGCGCCGAGCAGCAGCCAGACCAGGACGATCGGCAGGGCGCGCGGCAGGTTGGCCCAGGCCAGCGCGTTGGGCAGGATCCAGCCGCTGATCTCGTCGATGATGCGGGAGGGCGCGAACATGCCGGCGAGCGCACAGGCCAGCGACATGCCCAGGCTCGCCAGCAGGAAGGCCCCGATGACGGCCTGTTCGGCGCGGCCATCGGGCCAGGCGAAGGCGAGCGGCAGGCAGGCCAGGGGCAGCATGGCGATGATCTGCCGCGGCCCGGTCGAAAAGCCGCCGTTCCAGTAATAATAGGAGGCGTTGATCAGCAGGTAGGTGAGGATAGCCAGCGCGGCCAGCAGGGCAACGCCGCGCAAGGAGGGCTGCCGGAACATGGCGGCGATGCCGAAGGGCACGAAGGCCAGGATCGGGGCGAGCGGCACGAGGCCGCGATAGAGCCCGAGCAGAATCTGGCCGAGCACGAAGGGATCGGGCCAGGTGAGGCCGAAAAACCCGTCGCTCATGCCGGAAAAACTGGTGTCCTCATAGCCGAGATGCAGCGGCGAGCCGAAGGCGATCTGGTTGTAGATGGGCAGCGGCAGCGCGCCGACGATGCCGCCGAGGGCGAGCGCGGCGAGCACCGCGAGGAACTGCTTCGCCGAGGCCTGCTGATGCCAGGCGCGCCAGAGCACCAGCAGGCCGAGCAGCACCACGACCGGCGCGGCGAGCGTTTCGACCACGGGCGTATAGCCCAGCAGCACGCCGAGCGGGACGATTCCGGCGAGCTGCCGGGGCCGGGAAAGGCGGAGGGAGGGATCGAGCGGAAACAGCCGGACGATCGCGGCGAGCGCGAACAGCAGGAGGCTTCCGGCCACGCTGTGGGCGAAAAAGGCCGTGGACCAGCCGAAGAAGGGCGTGGCCCAGCCCAGGCAGGTGGCGGCAAAAAGCGCGCCGGCGCGGCTGGCGCCCAGCGCGAGGGCGAGCAGGAACATGACGGCGACGGCGGCCGCCGAGATCGGCGCATTGGTGCCGATGGTGGCCCAGGCCGAATAGGCGTGGAGCACCGCGGGATCGAGGCTGTCGGTGCTCTCTCCGACGAGCCTGCGCACAAATCGGCCGAGCGCCACGGCAGGGAGCGCGAGCAGGGAATGGCCGGGAACCTTGTCGGCATAGACGCGGCCTTCATAGACCGCCTTGTCGCTGGTCAGCCTGGCGTAGGGGCCGATTTCCACCGTGCCGCGGTCGAGAATGGAAATCGCCAGCGCCGTCCGCGTGACGACCTGGACATTGGCTGGATTTTGCGGCGACAGCAGCGCGAAAGAGAGAAAGCTGAGGCCGAACAGAAGGACGGCGATGGCTCTGATGCTCATGCGCGCCCTTATGCCATCACTTCCTTAAGATCGCCTTTTCCGCCCGGATTTCCTATTGCATGCGGCGCCGCGCCGCGCATGCTGCCGCGATGCCTGCCCGCGATTCGACAGATGCAGCCGAGGGTCCCGACCTGTTCCACGAACGGGCGGCGATGAAGGCCGGTGCGACGCTGGTCGCGGGCGTCGACGAGGCCGGCCGCGGACCGCTCGCCGGGCCGGTCGTGGTGGCCGCGGTGGTGCTCAATCCGCGCCGCGTGCCCAAGGGGCTCGACGATTCCAAGAAGCTCTCGCCCGAGGTGCGCGAGGAATTGTTCGCCGAGATCATGGCCAAGGCGACGGTTTCGGTGGTGGCCGCGCCCCCTGCCCTCATCGCCTCGCTCAACATATTGGGCGCGACGCTCTGGGCCATGCGGCGCGCCGTGCTCGGCCTGTCGCTCAGGCCCGACCATGTGCTGGTCGACGGCAACCGGCTGCCGCCGCGCCTGCCCGTCACCGGCACGGCGATCATCGGGGGAGACGGGCTCTCCGCCTCGATCGCAGCGGCCTCGATCATTGCCAAGGTCACGCGCGACCGCATGTGCGCCATCATGCACGGCGACGAGCCGCATTTCGGCTTCGCCGCGCACAAGGGCTATGCCACGCCCGAGCACATGGAAACGCTCGACCGGCACGGGCCGGGCCGGCACCACCGCATGGATTTCGCGCCGTGCATTGAAGCGGCGATGAAGCGGGCGGCGGCGGAGTAGCTGACGCGAGTAAGGCCCCCTCACCCGGCGCTTCGCGCCGACCTCTCCCCCAAGGGAGAGGTGATTCAGGGTGGCGCCTCGCCGCAGCGTCGCCTCTCCCTTTGGGGGAGAGGAAGGCGAGGCCATGTCACATCGTCCCCTCGCCCCTCTGGGAGAGGGTCAGGGTGAGGGGTTTCGCGCGCTCCGGTTGTGCCGCCTGGCTACCCCTCACCGGCCTGCCGGCCACCCTCTCCCTAAAGGGGCGAGGGTTTTGTAGCGGCACGGCCCTGCCGCAATGGCAGCCGCAGGCGTTAACCCCCCATCAACCCTGGCGCTTAAATTCCCTTTAACCCTAGCCGCTTACAACCACAGGCGTAGGTGCTGAGTAAGGGTTGCGTATGTTGCGTACCGCGCGTCAGGCGGCCCGGTCGGCCGCCGCGGAAGGGGCTCATCTCCCCCTCGATACGATCCTCATCGGGGATTGCATCGAACAGATGAATGCCTTGCCGGCCGGCTCGGTAGACCTGATTTTCGCGGACCCGCCCTATAATCTGCAATTGGAGCAGAGCCTCACCAGGCCCGACCAGAGCAAGGTCGACGCCGTGGACGATGCCTGGGACAAGTTCGAGAGCTTCGCCCATTACGACGCCTTTACGCGCGCCTGGCTTGCCGCCGCCCGGCGGCTCTTGAAGCCGGACGGGGCGCTCTGGGTCATCGGCAGCTATCACAATATTTTCCGGGTCGGCACGGCGCTGCAGGACCTCGACTATTGGCTGCTCAACGACGTGATCTGGCGCAAGGCCAATCCGATGCCGAATTTCCGCGGCACGCGCTTCACCAATGCGCATGAGACGCTGATCTGGGCCGCCCGCAGCCAGAAAAGCCGCGTCACCTTCAATTACGAGGCGATGAAGGCGGCCAACGACGACACGCAGATGCGCTCGGACTGGCTGTTCCCCCTCTGCACCGGCGCCGAACGCCTCAAGGACGACGCCGACGGCAAGGTGCACCCGACGCAAAAGCCCGAGGCGCTGCTGCACCGCATATTGATGGCGACCACCAAGCTCGGCGACGTGGTGCTCGATCCCTTCTTCGGCACCGGCACCACCGGCGCGGTGGCGCGGCGGCTCGGTCGGCGCTTCATCGGCATCGAGCGCGACGAGGTCTATGCGGCGGCGGCGCTCAAGCGCCT
>DASZUI010000040.1:0-13542 GCA_035547675.1 Devosia sp. | reverse complement strand
TCGTCGGGGCTCATGGCGTGGTTCACCCGCGCCGTTTCCTGCTCGATGATCGGGCCTTCGTCGAGGTCGGGGGTGACGTAATGGGCGGTGGCGCCGATCAGCTTGACGCCGCGCTCATGCGCCTGGTGGTAGGGCTTGGCGCCCTTGAAGCTGGGCAGGAAGGAATGGTGGATGTTGATCGCCTTGCCGTAGAGGCGGGTGGCGAGATTGTTGGACAGCACTTGCATGTAGCGGGCGAGGACGACGAGATCGGCGCCGGCCTCGTTGACGAGGTGGAGGATTTTCTCCTCCTGCGCCGGCTTGGTCGCCGCTGTCACCGGCCAGTAGTGATAGGGAATGGCCTCGTTCTCGGCGGTGCGCCGGCTGTCCTCGTGGTTGGAAACGATGGCGACGATGTCGGCATCGAGCCAGCCGACGCGGTGCTGGTAGATGAGGTGCAGCAGCGCATGGTCGAATTTGGACACGAGGATGAGGATGCGCGGCCGGCGGGCGCGGTCGACCAGGTCGATGCGCATGCCGAAGCGCTCGATCGCCGGCTTGAGCACGCGCTCGACATCCTCGCGCGACACCGTTTCCGGCGTGGTGAAGGCGATGCGCATGAAGAAGCGGCCGGTTTCCTGGTCCCAGAACTGGTTGCTTTCGGCGATGTTGGCGCCGAGGCCGAACAGCTCGGTGCTCACGGCGGCCACGATCCCCGGCCGGTCGTTGCAGGAAAGGGTCAGCACGAAGCTCTTGGGCATGGCGGGGCGTTCCGGGAAAGCGGGTGTGCTGGGGTAGCAGCGGGGAAAGCGGCAAGTCAATCGCCGGGCGATTGGGTGGAGGGGCCTGCGGCGGGCTTGGGTGCTTGTGGCTGGATTCCGGCCTTCGCCGGAATGACGCTGGGGTTGGAGGACGGTTGTGCCCGGACCGCCCCGTCGCTTGACGAGGGCCCCGGCCTTGCCACGACCACTTCGTCATTCCGGCGAAGGCCGGAATCCAGCCAAGAACGCCGAGCCTTCCAGAGAGGAGACGATGTGGCCACTCCGGCCCGACCCAATTAAGGTCGGTCCAGCCGAATGGCTGGCTCGACCGGGGAGGCTGGGAATGAGCGTTCGTCCTCAAAGGCTGCGGCTGAGCCGGCATCGCGGCTTCGACCTGCAGGCGCTATCGCGCGAGCTCAACGGCCTGCCCGCCCGCCGGGTGACGCGGCCGGGCAAATGGGGCAACCCGTTCGACATCGGCGATCTGATGAAGCGCGAGGGGCTCGACCGGCAGGCGGCGCATGACCGCGCCATCGAGCTGCACCGGCAATGGGTCGAAGGCGGGCTCGATCCGGCGCTCGATCCGGGATTTGAGCCGCCGAGCGTGGCGGAGATGGTGGCGGAACTCGGCGGGCACAATCTTGCCTGCTGGTGCCGGCTCGACGAAACCTGCCATGCGGAGCTGCTGCTCCGGCTCGCCAATCCCGGCAAGGACAGGTGAGCGGGCATAAAAAAGCGGCCCCCGAAGGGGCCGCAGGCTCAGGAGACGATGTCAGACTCGGCGTATGAACGCCATCACAAGGGAGACGACGAGGAAGACCAGGAAGAGGAAGAAAAGGATCTGCGCGATGCCCGCCGAGGCGCCGGCAATGCCGCCGAAGCCCAGGACGCCGGCAACCAGCGCGATCACGAAAAACACAAGGGCCCAATACAGCATGCTTTCCTCCTTGGGCGAAAAGGCTGATGGGTCAGCCGCTTAGGAGAAAACGCAGGGCCTGCCGCCCGGTTCCGCCGGGCCTGCCTGGTGAGCCTTGCCGAGTTGCGCTGGGGGTCTAGAGTATTTCACGTTCCGACTGCATCGGAACGTGAGCTCCAAGTTCTTGAGTTGTCGCGTTTCGTGGTTCGACAAGCTCACCATGAGGCCGGAAAAGTGGAACCACTTTTCCTGAAGACGCTCTAGGCAGCGGCGCGCGAGCCTTCGTCGAAGAACAGCGCCTGGCTGATCAGGGCCTTCACCATGTCCGGGTTGAAGGGCTTGGTGACGAGGAAGGTCGGCTCCGGCCGCTCGCCGGTCAGCAGGCGCTCCGGGAAGGCGGTGATGAAGATCACCGGGATCGACTGGGTGGTCAGGATATCGTTGACCGCATCGATGCCCGAGCTGCCGTCGGCGAGCTGGATATCGGCAAGGATCATGCGCGGATTGGTCTTGCCGAACATGGCGACCGCCTCGCGATGGGTGCGGGCGATGCCCGTGACCTTATGGCCGAGGCTCTCGACAAGCTGCTCGATATCCATAGCGATCAGCGGCTCGTCCTCGATGATGAGGATTTCGGTGGCGACCTGGCGCGAAATTTCCTGCGACGCCTCGTTCAGCAGGTCCTTGAAGGCTTCCGGGGAGACGTCGAGCACCTCGGCGGCCTGGTCGTTGGAGAAACCCTCCACCGAAACCAGCAGGAAGGCCTGGCGCGGACGCGGGGAAAGGTTGGCGAGGTTGCGCGCGGCCCGCTGCTCCCAGGCAAAGCCGGAAATCGGTTCGGGTATCGCCACATTGGACGAGGAGAACAGCCGCGAAAACAGCTTGTAGAGCGCAATCCGGTCGGAAGAGGCCTCAGGGAAGATCGAGGTATCGGCGATCAGCGCTTCCAGCACCGCCGCCACATAAGCATCCCCGGACGTCTGCGAGCCGGTCACGGCCCGCGAAAAGCGACGAAGATAGGGAAGATGCGGGGCGATCCGCGTGGACAAGGTCATAAAACAGAGCTCCCTGTTAGGCCATTCCGGTCGAGCACCGTAAACGAACGCACCGGCCGAAAGTTCCGCAGGCCGGAACTTTTGCGGGTCGCCCGCATTGTCCGGCCCATGTAAGGTGCGCCAACCGGGTGTTGGCGAGGCACGTAATGAAAGACAAGACCGACATGCACTATGCAGCCACCGCACGGGGCCGACGCGTAGACGACGGGTTGGGTCCCAATACGGATATCGGCATGAAACTGCGGGCATTATATAGCGCCGTGCAGGACGAGACGATACCGGACCGATTCCTCGAGCTTCTCGAGAAGCTCGACCAGATCGAGCGGCGGGGCAAGTCCGATGCCAGCTGATGCCACCAAGGGTAATGGCCGGCGCGACGTCGAGTCGCCGTCGTTCAAGCGCGATCTGCTGGCGACGCTTCCGAGCCTCAGGGCCTTCGCCTTCTCGCTTTCGGGCCGCCACGACAAGGCCGACGATTTGGTGCAGGACACCATCATGAAGGCGTGGGCCAAGCAGGAAAGCTTCGAGCTCGGCACCAATATCAAGGCGTGGCTGTTCACCATCCTGCGCAATGAATTCTACAGCCAGATGCGCAAGCGCGGCCGCGAGGTGCAGGACAGCGAAGGCCTGTTCACCGAGCGCATGGCGGTGCACCCGGAGCAGTTCGGGCACATGGACCTCGCCGATTTCAAGAAGGCGCTGAGCCAGCTGCCCGACGACCAGCGCGAGGCGGTGATCCTGATCGGCGCGTCGGGGTTTTCCTATGAGGAAGCCGCCGAGATCTGCGATTGCGCCGTGGGCACGATGAAGAGCCGCGTGAGCCGGGCGCGGGCACGGCTGCAGGACCTGCTGCAGGTCAAGGGCGAGGCGGACTACGGCCCGGACGCCATCTCCACCCAGGTCACGAGCGGGCAGCCGCTGAGCTGAATCCCGGTGTTTGCCTAAATTCCGCGGCAAAATCGACCGATTCAGGGAACTTGCCGGGGGGCCGCGCGTTGCCGGGTGGGGCAGTATGCCGCACCGCCCGGCGCGGCAATGTAGTCGGCGTGAGTCAGGGAAGGCTGGTGGCAGGAAGTCCAGAATCGTCGTCCGGCGAGGCTCGCGATGCCGTTGGCCGCGAGGCGCCCGTGGTTGCCTCGACCTCGTCGGCGGCTGCCCCGGCCCAGGATGCCGATTTCTCGCGGCTGGTCAGGGCCGCCCGGCAGCTGTTCGGCGCGCCCGCGGCGGCGATCGTCCGCCTGGAGGGCGATACGCTTCACTTCCATACGCGCGAGGGGCTGGCCGACGAGCCGCCGCCGGTTCCTTCATCGCCCTGGCGCTGCCTGATGACGACGCCCGGCATGTCCAGCCTGGTGGTTTCCGATGCGACGCTCGACAAGCGCTTCGCCGCCGATGAAGCGGCGGGCGGGCTGGCGCGGCTGCGTTTCTTCGCCTGCGTGCCGATCATTGTGCATGGCGAGCGGTACGGGGCGCTCGGGGTGATGTCCCCGATGGCCGGCCGGGAGCCGGGTCCCGAGCGGATTGCCGCGCTGGCCGACCTGGCGGCGGTCGCGGGCTCGCTGTTCGAGCTCAAGGACGAGGCCAAGGTGCGGGCGCGGATGGCGGCCGACCTCATCCGCGAGGAATGGCGGCATGCCTTGACGCTGGAGGCGGGCAGGGTCGGCAGCTGGGTGTGGGACGTGCGCTCCGACGAGATCGCCTGCAACGACATCTTCCGGCATATGTTCGGGCTCGAGCCGGCCAGCAAATTCCATTTCCGCGAACTCGAGGGGCTGGTCGAGCCGGCCGACCTCCCGGCCTTCAACGCGGCGCTCGACGAGGCGTTCGAGCAGGGCGTCGACTATGCCGCCGAGTTTCGGGTGGCGGCGAGCGGGCGCTGGCTGATCGGGCGCGGCCGGGTTTACCAGCGCGACGGCGACGGGCGGCCGCTGGTGATGATGGGCGTCAACATCGACGTGACCGATGCCCGGGAAGCCGCCGAACAGCAGCGCCTGCTGCTGCGCGAGCTCAACCACCGGGTCAAGAACACGCTCGCCATGATCCAGTCGCTGGCCCGGCAGACCTTGCGGCAGAAACCCGATCCGCAGCAGTTCATCGATGCCTTTTCGGGGCGGCTGCGCACGCTTTCGGATGCCCATACGCTGCTGTCGGACCGCGACTGGTCGGGGATCGGGCTGGTCGAGCTGCTGCGCTCGCAGGTGGAGCCCTATCTGCTCGATTCGCCGGACCAGTTCGTGATGGAAGGCGACGACCTGCGGCTGCCGCCCGACCATGCGCTGGGGCTCGGGCTGATCATCCACGAGCTGGCCTCGAACGCGGTCAAGTTCGGGGCGCTGTCGCGGCCGGATGGGCGGGTCACCGTCACCTGGACCGTGTCGCGCGTGGGCGACCGGCGGCTCGAGCTGGTGTGGAAGGAAAGCGGCGGCCCGATGGTGATGAAGCCGGCGGAGGCGGGCTTCGGCACAAGGCTCATCGAGCGCAGCCTCGACAAGGTGCTGGGCAGCTCGGTCAAGCTCAGCTTCCCGATCGAGGGGGCCGAAGCGCGGATTTCGCTGCCGCTGGAGCGTTTCACGTTCTAGAGCATTTCACGTTCTGATTGCATCAGAACGTGAGCTCTAAGTTCTTGATTTGTCGCGTTTTCGAACCGGAAAGTGGAACCACTTTTCCTGAAAACGCTCTAAGTGACTCAGAACGTGAAATGCCGCCGCCGGGGGCCGGCGACGGCTGGATCGGGATGGCGACGATCAGCGGCGGGTCTTCCGGCGCGGGGCGAAGAGCAGCACGCCGACATAGACGGCGAGCGGAATGCCGATATTGCGGACGAGCGGCGAACGCAGCAGTTCGGGCACGGCGGCGATGGCGGCGCCGCTGATCAGGGCGTTGGCTTCGGCCTCGCGGCGGCGCTCCATCTGCCGGCGCTTCTGGGCGCCGATCTCCAGCTTGAGGAAGATCAGCAGGGCCAGCGCGATGACCAGGGCGGCGGCGGCGATGATGAGCGGCGCCCATATCGCCCCCACCACGGGCACCAGCGCCGCGTCGAGCGTCACCAGCAGGAAGGCGAGGCAGATCACCGCGAAAAGCGCGATCGCCGCATAGACGATCGCGCTCATCTTCGCCCGGTCAACCGCCGCCTTGGCCTCGAGGCCCAGCAGGTTTGCGAGTTGGCCGAAGAGCGACATGCTCAGTGCCGCCGCAGCAGGGAGGCCATGATGAAGCCGATGCCGATAGCGCCGGCGACGGCCACCAGCGGCCGTTCACGAATGGCATCCTCGAGCTGGCCCTCATAGGCGCCGGCCTGGCTGGACAGGTCATCGGCCATCTGCTGGCCGGTCTTGACCAGGTCGCGGGCCGTGGCCTTGGCCTGGTTCATCTTGTTCTCGGTGAGCTTGCTCATCGAGTCGGACATCGTCTTGATCTGCTCCTGGAGCTTGTCGATCTGCTCCTGCATGTTGGCATTGTCGCCGAGGTGGCTGGTGGCGCCACCGTTCTGGCGGCGGGCGGCTGCGGCTGCGGTTTCGGAATAGTCGGCCATGACGAACCTCCATTATCGATGCGCTTGAAACGCCCCCGTTTCCGGTCGGTTCCTTATGCCGGGGGCGGCTCGGCCGCGCTTTGCGTTGGATCAAGGACTGGCGGGGAGAGGCCGGAAAAGCGGAGCGGTCCCTCCCAAAAGGGTGGACCGGCAGGGGGCGACCGCCGGTCCGGTGTGCAGGGGGATTTGGCGCCGCGTCGTCCGCGAGCGGAAAACCGCCGCACACATTCAGCGGCTCAGATGCGTCCCATCAGCACGAGGATGATGACGATCACGAGGATGACGCCCAGAATGCCGGACGGATAGGGGCCCCAGGCCCGCGAATAGCCCCATGAGGGCAGGGCGCCGATCAGCAGCAGGATGAGAATGATAATGAGAATGGTGCTGAGCACGTATTACCTCCGCTCAGGCGGCCACGAGACGCTGCAGGACAAGGCCCGCCGCGAGCAATGTCGCGGCGGCCGGCAGCAATGCCGCGGCGAGCAGGCGCCAGCGCGCCTCCAGGCTGCGGTTCGCCACCGCTACTCGGGCACGACTTCTTCCTGCCGGATAGCCATTGTATTGCGCCATGGCGCCGACCCCGATGTTCTGTTGTGTTTTGTTGTCGCCGGCGCTCAATTTGCGCCTGCCGGAACAACGGGGTGAGGTAGGATTGGTTCCGGACTTGAGCGGAGCCGGTGGCGGGGGCGGGCGTTGGAGCGTTTCAGGTTCCGATGGAATCAGAAGGTGAGCTCCAAGTTTTTGAGTTGTCGCGTTTTCGAACCGGAAAAGTGGAACCACTTTTCCTGAAAACGCTCTAATCGACGGTGACCACGTCCACCGATTGCTCTGCCCGGTGCTGGCCGCTGGTGCGCAGCACGCCGACGATGGGCGAGACGTCGGCATAGTCCCGGCCATAGCCGATGGTGATGTGGTCGGCGCCGGCGAGCATGGCATTGGTGGGATCGAATTCCACCCAGCCCATGTGCTGCCCGCACCAGGCGCGGACCCAGGCGTGCATGGCGTCGGCGCCCTCCAGCCGCGGCTGGCCCTTGGGCGGGATGGTGCGCAGGAAACCGGAGACGTAGCCGGCCGGAATGCCGACGCCGCGCAGGCCGGCGATCATCACATGCGAGAAATCCTGGCAGACGCCTTTTTTGAGGCCGAAGGCCTCGTCGGGGCTGGTATCGACGCCGGTCGCCATGCCGTCATAGGCAAAGTCGCGATGGATGGCGAGGCAGAGGTCCATGGCGGCCGCCATGACCGAGCCGGTGCGCCCGACGCTTTCCAGGGCATAGGCGGCGATCGCGTCGCTGGGCGGCACGCGGGGGGAGGGGCCGAGGAAGTGGTGCGGCGAATCCGGCGACAGCGTCCACAGCCGGCCGAGCTCCTGCTCCAGTTCGGGCAGGGTGGGCGAGAGGTCGACCGGCTCGTCCTTCTCCTCGACCATGACGCGGGCGGAGAGGCGCACGTCGAGATGGTCGTGGCCGCCGACATAGCCGATGGCGGTCACGGCATTGGAGAAGAAATCGGTGAAGTGGGTTTCCCGGTCCGGCCGCGGGTCGAAGGACAGGGAAGAGGCGATGACGCGCTGCGCGCCGGGGAGCGAGGCCGGCGCGACGCGGATCAGGTGCCGGTCGTTGCGGACTTCGGCGGCGTAGTCGTAGTGGAGGGTAAGGCGGAGGTCATAGAGCATGGACAGACCCCGCGAGCGCGCCGAACCCCCCTCCCATCCTCCCCCGCAAGGGGGGAGGAGTGCCGGTGGCAAGGCGGTGCAACATCGTCTCCCTCCCCCTTGCGGGGCTCTGGAGCGACCCGAAGGGGCAAATCGCTCCAGTGGAGCGATTTGAGCGGAGGAGGCCTCTGCAGAGGCGGGGACAGGGGTGGGGGTACAGCGCCGCCCTCACGCGAAATACTCCGAGGCGATCAGCGTCGCGAGGTCGCCGATGGCATTGCCGAGGGCGATGAGGCGGTCGGGCGTCATTTCCTCCGGCTCGGCGACGCGGAGCTCGGTGTCGATGCGGAGCGCGGCGCGGAGGGCGGGGGAGAGCTGGCCTTCCACGATGCCGCCGGGCAGCGCCTCGAGCTGCTCGCGAACCGCGGCGACCTGGAACAGCACGGAGCGCGGGTTGAGCGCATCGAGCACCAGGAGATCGAGGGCGGACTGCGTGCCGGCGGTGACCGAATAGCGGCGGCGGTGCGAAATCACGCTGTCGCCGATCTCGATGAGCATCTCGATGGCGCCGTCGGGCGCCTCCCTGCGCGTCATCCAGCCGGTGACGCCGGCGATCTGGATGCCGCGCTCGAGGCGGCGGCCGATCTCGAGGAAGCGCCAGCCGGCGAAGCGGTACATATTTTCATGCACGAGGCCGGAGAAGCCGGCGAGCTTGCGCAGCAGCACCGTCATGGCACGGGTCGCGTCGTCGCCGGCCGAAAGCGTGGCGGTGAAGCGCCGGGCCGTCTTGGCAAGATCGGTCAGGGCGAGCCAGCCATCGGGCGAGAAGCGGTCGCGGATCTGGCTGGCGCTGCGCACGGCGCTGTCAATGGCCGACATGAGGGCGGCGGGCAGGGCCTCGCCGGCGTCCACATCCATGCTCTTCAGATAGTCGCGTGTGTCCGCCAGGATCGGCAGGTCGGGATTGGAGAGCTCGGCGAGACGGGCATTGTAGGCGCGCAGGATGCGGACCATCGCTTCGCAGCGCTCGGTATAGCGGCCGAGCCAGATAAGGTTGTCGGCGGCGCGGCTGGGGAGGCTGCCGCCGGCCGTGCGGACGAGCTTTTCCCCCTCGCGGGGCAGTAGGGACAGGGCCTCGACCGGCTTGCTGGAGACCACCCAGACATCGGCCGCCTGGCCGCCGCGCTGCATGGCGATGGCGGTGGTGTCGAGCGTGTAGCCGACACGGGCGAAGCCGCCGGGCATGATGGTCCAGCCCCGGGCGGTGCGCGCCGCATAGACGCGCAGCGCGATGGGGCGGGGCTCGAGCCGGCCCCCGACATAGACGGGGGCGGTCGACAGCTTCACCGGCTCCTGGCCGACGAAGTTCATGCCGCGCGACTCGAGCTTTTCGAGCAGCGCCGCCCGGGCGCCGGGGTCGAGGGCCGAGCCGAGCCTCGTGATCTCGTGGTCGTCGATGGCAAGGCTGGTCGAGAAGGCCGGCCCGATCATCATGGAGTCGAAATTTTCGATGACGTGCCGGCGCTCCGCCGCCTGTCCGCACCACCAGGTGGCGATGCCGGGAAGCTCCAGCTCCGTGCCGAGCATGGCCTCGCTCAGCTTCGGCATGAAGGCGGCGAGGGCGCGGGTTTCGAGAATGCCCGAGCCCACGGCATTGACCATGGAGATCGAGCCGGCGCGCAGCGCCTCGACCAGGCCCGGCGTGCCGATATGGCTGTCGTAGCGCAATTCGAGCGGATCGGTGAAGGCGGCGTCCATGCGGCGCCAGAGCACCGAGACGGGTTCGAGCCCGGCGACGGTCCTGACCTTCACGTCGCCCGCCTCGACCACCAGGTCCTCGCCTTCGAGCAGCATGAAGCCGAGATAGCGGGCGATATAGGCGTGCTCGAAATAGGTGTCGTTGAGCTGGCCGGGCGTGAGGATCGCCACGCCGCGGTCATTGCCGCCCGCCTCGGCGAAGAGCGCATCGCGGAAATCGCGGAAGAAGCCGGCGAGCCGGTGCACGTTGAGCTCGGAATAGATGTCGGCGAGCGCGCGGGTGGTCGCGACGCGGTTTTCGAGCGCGAAGCCCGCGCCGGAGGGGGCCTGCGTCCGGTCGCCCAGCACCCACCAGGCCCCGTCCGGCCCGCGGCCGAGCTCGAAGGCGCAGAAATGCAGGAAATGCCCGCTGCGCGGGGCGACGCCCACCAGCGGGCGCAGGAATTCGGGATTCTGCGCCACCAGTTCGGGCGGGATCAGGCCGCGGCGTACCAGGGTGTTCTCGCCATAAATGTCGGCAAGGATGCTTTCGAGCAGTTCGGCGCGCTGCGTCAGCCCGTTGGTGATGAGCAGCCACTCGCTCTCGTCGATGATCAGCGGCACATGGGCGAGCGGCCAGGCGCGCTCCTTGCCCTCGGCGCCGTCATATTTGCGGTAGAACACGCCGGCATCGCGCAGGTACTGGTCGGCGCGCTCGAAACGGGCGCCGAGTTCGGCGGCGCCCAGCCGGTCGAAAGCGGCCATGAGCGTCGACCAGCCCGGACGAATATTGCCGGCAGGGTCGATCATCTCGTCCGGCACGCCGGGGAGCACGCGATAATCGGCGATGAGGCTCGGGCCCGAAAGGGGCGGCCGGGTGTGACGCATTTCCATCATCATAGCGCTAGCTTGTCAGCGCGATTCCGCAAGGGGATTCTTGAAGTGAACGGGCGGTATGGCCGGAGGGTTTCCCAGCCAGCCATTCGGCTGGACCGGAGTTCCGATAGGGGCAGGTAGGGAGCGCGCTGCCCATCCTTCGAGGCTCCCTTCGGTCGCACCTCAGGATGAGGTCGGCGTAAGGTCCGCCGCCTCATGGTGTGGTGGGAGCGAAGCGACCCTCGAATCATGGGCAGCGCGCGCTGACGCGGATGGATTGCGGCCTTCGCCGGAATGACGGCGTAGTTGAGATAGGGTCGTGCCACATCGTCTCCCTCCCCCTTGCGGGGAGGGGACAGGGGTGGGGGCCTATCAACAAGCGCTGATGCGCGTGAGTACCCCCACCCGGCTGCCGCCATCCTCCCCGCAAGGGGGAGGGGCGATGTTTCCTCGTCACCGCAAATACCGGCGATAGTCCGATCGTCCCCTCGCCCCTTTGGGGAGAGGGTCAGGGTGAGGGGTGACCCCGCGCGCCGATCGTGCCGCGTGGCTACCCCTCACCGCCCTGCCGGGCACCCTCTCCCCAGAGGGGCGAGGGTTTTTGCTAGACGGCGGCCGGGCGCCTCAGGTCCAGCGTCAGCGGAAATTCCGGCGAGGGGCGTTCGTCGGTGAGGCGATAGTCCGAGGGCGTATAGTTATGGGGCACGAAGCGGGCGAGGCGGCGGGCCTCGGCTTCGTTGCCGTTGACCGGGAAGGTTTCGTAATTGCGGCCGCCCGGATGGGCGACATGGTAGGTGCAGCCGCCGAGGGCGCGGCCGGTCCATCGGTCGTAGATGTCGAAAACGAGAGGCGCGTTGACCGGCAGCACAGGGTGCATGCCCGAGGCCGGCTGCCAGGCCTTGAAGCGTACGCCGCCCACCGACGTGCCGACGGTCCCTGTGGCGGCCAGCGGCACCGGGCGGCCATTGCAGGCGACGGCGTAGCGCGCCGGGTCCGCGCCCTCGAGCTTCACCTGCAGGCGCTCGACCGAGGAATCGACGAAGCGCACCGTGCCGCCGATGGCGCCCTGCTCGCCCATGACGAGCCAGGGCTCCAGCGCCTGGTTGAGGGTGAGCGTCACCCCTTCGTAAGCGACCTCGCCGCAGAAGGGGAAGCGGAATTCGAGCTGGGCGGCGAACCATTCCGGCTCGAGGTCGAAGCCTTCGCGCCTGAGGTCGGCGAGGACCTCGAGAAAATCGGCCCAGACGAAATGGGGCAGCATGAAGCGGTCGTGGAGCGTGGTGCCCCAGCGCACGAATTGTCCATGGAGCGGGTTTTTCCAGAAGCGGGCGATGAGGGCGCGGACCAGCAGCTGCTGGGCGAGGCTCATCCGGGCATTGGGCGGCATTTCGAAGCCGCGGAACTCGACGAGCCCGAGCCGGCCGGTCGGCCCGTCGGGGGACTAGAGCTTGTCGATGCAGATTTCCGTGCGGTGGGTGTTGCCGGTCACATCGACCAGAAGATTGCGGAACAGCCGGTCGGTGAGCCAGGGGCGGGGCGCTTCGCCCTCGCCGGGGGCGGGCACCTGCGCCAGCGCGATTTCGAGTTCGTAGAGGCTGTCGTGGCGCGCCTCGTCGAGGCGCGGGGCCTGCGAGGTCGGTCCGATGAAGAGGCCGGAAAACAGATAGCTGAGCGATGGATGGTGCTGCCAGTGCAGCACCAGGGATTTGAGCAGGTCCGGCCGGCGCAGGAAGGGGCTGTCGGCGGGGGTGACGCCGCCGACCACGACGTGGTTGCCGCCGCCTGTGCCGGTATGGCGGCCGTCGATCATGAATTTGTCGGCGCCGAGGCGGCTCCGCCGCGCCTCTTCATAGATCGCATCGGTGGTCTCGACGCACTCCCGCCAAGTGGCGGCGGGGTGGATGTTGACCTCGATGACGCCGGGGTCCGGGGCGACGCGGATGACATTGAGGCGCGGATCGTAGGGCGGCGGATAGCCCTCGATCTGGATGGGAAGGTTGACGGCGCGGGCGGCCTCTTCGGCAGCGGCGATGAGTTCGAGATAGTCTTTGAGCGTCGCGACGGGCGGCAGGAAGACGCAGAGATGCCCGTCGCGCAGCTCCACCGAGATCGCCGTGCGGACATTGCCGGAGATCTCGTCCAGCACCTGCTCGCTGATCTGCTGGGTTTGGGTCGCGTCGGCGGTAAAGGAGGCGGTGGGCTGGGCATGTTCGGCGCGGGAAGGCAGCATGGCCTCCGGTTCGGGCAGGGCCGCGAGCGGCTGCATGGGGTCGGCGGGCACCACATGGGGATAGGCCGTCGCGCCCACGAAACGCAGCGAACTGAGCGGCAGGCGGTAGCCCACCGGCGAATCGCCTGGGGCGAGGAAGAGCTTTCCCCGCCGGGTGCGCCAGTGTTCGGTGATCCAGCGGGACTGGTCCGGCAGCGCATTCCAGCGCTGCACGGGCAGGACATAGCCGCTCGGGCTGGTCAGGCCGCGCTCGAACACCCGCGCCATGCGGGCGCGCGCCTCGGGGTCGGCGAGCTCGGGATTGGAGGGATCGACATTGGCCGGGAGCTTCGCCTCCTTGAGCAGCCAGTCGCCGGGGTCTTCGTAGGCGGCGTCGATAGTGTCGCCGCCGAGGCCGAGATTGAGCGCGATCTCGCCGAGCAGGGCGCGGGCGTCCTCCGGCCGTGCGGCGGTGTGCTGCTGCTCTTCGGCCATGAGATTCCGGTCGCGCCACAGGGCTTTGCCGTCGCGGCGCCAATAGAGGGAGAAGGTCCAGCGCGGCAGGGTTTCGCCGGGATACCATTTGCCCTGGCCGTAATGCAGCAAGCCGCCCGGCGCGAAGCGGTCGCGCAGGCGGCGGATGAGGGTATCGGCGAGGCGGCGCTTGGTCGGGCCGACGGCATCGGCGTTCCATTCGCCGCTCTCGAAATCGTCGATGGAAACGAAGGTCGGTTCGCCGCCCATGGTCAGGCGGACGTCGCCCCTCGTCAGTTCCTCGTCCACCCTGGCGCCCAGCGCGTCCAGCCGAGCCCAGCTTTCGTCC
>DASZUI010000039.1:0-2071 GCA_035547675.1 Devosia sp. | reverse complement strand
GGTCGCCATGTGCTGGCCGATGCCCACGATCACCGGAATGCCGTACCAGTTGGAGACGCGGTCATAGTGGATGTGGCCGCAGAACATGCCGATGACGTTCTGCCGCCCGGCGAGCATGTCCTTGAGCTTGGCGGTGTCGGCAAAGCTCAGCGATTCCCACTCCATGTCCGGGTTGTGGTCGTCGAGGGCCGGGGCGTGGTGGACGGCAATGACCTTGGGCAGCTCGGGATGGCGGTCGAGCGCTTCGGCGAGCCAGGCGAACTGCTCGGGCTCGATGGTGCCGCCGACGCGGCGGGGGGTCGAGGAATCGAGCATGATCGCGTGGATGCCGCCGATCGCCGCGTCGTGGAAATAGGGCGCCCCGAGGTCGTCGGTGCGGCCGAGCATGCCTTCGTAGAAGCCGGCGCGGGTGTCGTGATTGCCCAGGCCGAACAGCACCGGAATGCCGAGTTCGGCTTCGTCGAAAATCTGCTTGAGCTGGTGGTAGCTCGCCACGTCGCCGCGATTGGTGAGATCGCCGCTCGCCATGATGAATTTCGGCTTGGGCTGAAGCTTCTTCACCTCGGCGAGGATCGCGCGGAGCGTCGAGCTGGTGTCGGAGTAAAGGCCGGGATCTTCCACGCCGGGAGCGCCGACATGCAGGTCGGTGAGGTGAACGAAGGTCGGATTTTCAGTCATGACGCTCCCCTATGAGCTGGAATTGCGCTGTCTCGCCGAGCCCGGCCGGCCGCCCTCGCGGGAGGCTGGCGTTATGGGCTGCGCTCTGCCGTTAAGCCCGGCCGCTGGCCTCTCTTGTGCTCGACAGCAAACACTCGTAGCTTTGCTCCATGACAGGTGAATGAAGGTTCATTCAGCAGTGGATTACGATCCGGACAAACGCGAACGCATCCTCAACGCGGCGGCCCAGCTCATCATCAGCCAGGGGCTGCAGGCACCCATGTCGGTGATCGCCGATGCAGCGGGTGTCGCAACTGGTTCGCTTTACAACTATTTCCGCTCCAAGGACGATCTGATCCTGGCGGTCTATCAGCGCGTCGCGCGCTCGCTCGAAGCCGATATCGTGGTGGCGATGGAGCCCGGCCTCAGCTATGAGCAGCGGGTCGAGCGCTATGTGGAAAACTATGTGGATCACATCTGGCGGGACCCGACCCGGGCGGCGCTCTACGAGGTGATCACCAATTCGCCGACCATCATGCAGCAGCGCATGGTCGGTCTCTTCATGGAGATGGTGACCTACAGCATCGATGTGCTGGGCGAGGGGCTGGGCGAACAAAGCCAGCGCGCCATGCCGGTGAGCCTCACCGCGTCCTTCATCCGCGGCGCCATCCGCAACACGCTGAAGCGCCACCGCGCGGCCGGCGGCGAGATGACCCCCGAACTGCGCGCCCGCATCACCCGCATGTGCCTCGCAGCGCTGGTGGCCTGAGGCAAAACGGCAGGCAATTAGCGCGTTGCAGTGCCGCCAATGGCACATCCCTGCGCCATTGGCTTGCGCGTATCTCAGCCCTTCAGGCTCATGCCGCCATCGCAGATGATGGTCTGCCCGGTCATGAAGCCATTGGCGACCAGGAGCTCGATGATCTGGGCGATGTCGTCCGCCGTGCCGATCCGCCCCACCGGCGTGGCGGCAGCGAACTGGGCGAAGGCGGCCCGCTTCTGCTCTTCGGGCAGGAAATCCCACCAGGGCGTGTCGACGACGCCGGGCGAGACGCCGTTGACGCGCAGCGGCTTGAGCTCCGCGGCCAGGATCGGCACCAGCGTCGCCACCGCGGCGTTCTGCGCCCCGATGCCGGCCGTGCCCGGCGCGCCCGCCTGCGCACTGACGGCCGAAACGAAGGTCAGGCTGCCCTGCGGCGGCAAATGCGGCAGCGCCAGCTGCGCCGCCTGGAATTGCGGAAATACCTTCTCCTCGAAACCCTGGCGCACCTCGGCGATGCCGATCGACGCGAAGGGCCCGGCGCCCTTGCGGCTGCCCAGCGCCAGGACGAGATGGTCGAAATTGCCGATCTGGGCGAAGCCGCGTTGCAGGCTCTCCTGGTCGGCGGCATCGACCGGCAGCGCCGCGGCCCGG
>DASZUI010000038.1:0-4255 GCA_035547675.1 Devosia sp. | reverse complement strand
CAGATTGGTGCGCAGCGCCTCCTCGATCAGATGGTCGAGGAGTTCGGGGAAGAGGAGCGGGTGTTCCGGCGCCTGCTCCCAGAGGAAGAAGCCATAGGAGCCGGGGATCGGGTTGATCTCGTTGAACCAGAGTTCGCCGGTTTTGGAATCGCAGAGGAAGTCCATGCGGGGCGCGCCGCGGCGGCCGAGGGCGGCGAAGGCGCGGCGGGCGTAGTCGTGGATGCGGGCCTGCATCGCCTCGGCAAGCGGCGGGTTGATCTCGCGGGTCAGCGACAGCATGCCCTCCGAGGGCAGCGTCGCGCCCTTGGCGCCGCCGCCGCCCGAGAGATATTTTTCCTTGAAATCCAAGAGCTCGGTCGCGGGCTTGGGCCGCTCGATGGCGGAAACGCGGATGTCGTCGCCGACGCTGCGCACGGCGATATTGTATTCCACGAGGTTCTGCACGCGCGGCTCGATCAGGGCGTAGCTGTCCTTGAGCAGCACCATGCGGGCCGTCTCGACCAGCTCGTCCGCCGATTGCGCCACGCCGACCCCGATCGAGGAGCCGAGGCTTGCGGGCTTGACGATGGCCGGGAGGCGGTTGCCGACCCTGGCGACCAGCCCCGCGGGATGGAGAATGTCGCGGCGCGACACCAGCACATGCGGCAGCACCGGCACGCCGGCATCGGCAACGACGAGCTTGGTATAATCCTTGCGCATGGCGACAGCGGAATCGACGGCGGAAAAGCCGGTGGTGGGAACGCCGACCAGTTCGAGATAGCCCTGCAGCCGGCCATCTTCGCCGAAGCGGCCATGGCAGACCGGCAGCACGCAATCGATGGGCAGCGCCTTGCCGTCGGCGAGCCAGCGCAGTTCCGGTCCGCGTTCGCCCCAGGCGAAGGCCACGGGCTCCATGCCGGCGGGCAGGGGCCGGTAGCGGGCGGCGTTGCGGAGCGCCTTGCCGGTGTGGAAGCGGTTCTCGAAATCGAGCAGCACCGGCACGATCTCGTATTTGGCCGGGTCCATGGCGTCCATCGCCTGCTGGGCGGACACCACGCTCACATCATATTCGGGGCTCGCGCCGCCGAACACCACGGCAATCCGCTTCCGCTTTTCCGTCAAGACGACCCTCGCGAGATAGGTTCTCTCCGCTGTCATGCCCGGGCTTGACCCGGCCATCCAGCCGACCACGGCTCTTAGCAAATAGCTTCCTGCGCGAGGAGGGGGTGTCTGGATGGCCGGGTCAAGCCCGGCCATGACGAGAGGGGCATGGCTAGTCCTCTTCCCGGAGGGGCGAGGGGACGATGTGGCGAGGCTGGCGTTTGGACTGGATTCCGGCCTTCGCCGGAATGACGGTGTGGTTGGGGCAAGGCATTGGGCCAACGAACCCTCGCCTCTGGGGAGAGGGTGCCCGGCAGGGCGGTGAGGGGTAGCCACGCGACAAGGCGTCTGAGCGCGCGAATCCCCTCACCCCAGCCCTCTCCCCGGAGGGGCGAGGGGACGAGGCGGGGGCGTCGGGATTTAATCCCACCGCAAAACCCTCTAAATAGTTCGGACTGATTTGCGGGCGGGTTGATGCACTTCATCGAGATCGGAAAGGGCGAGCGGCCGGAAATCGTGTTCGCCCATGGCTGGGCGCGCAATCATCGGGATTTCATTCCGGCGGCCGAGGCGCTGACCGGCCAGCATCGCTCCATGCTCGTCGATTTTCCCGGTTTCGGCGCGACGCCGCGGCCGGCCGAGGGCTGGACGACGAAGGATTATGCCGACCATGCCGCGGCCTTCCTGCGCGAGAAAATCGGGCACAAGGTCGTCTGGGTCGGGCATTCCTTCGGCGGGCGCGTCGGGCTCAGGCTCGGCGTCAACCACCCGGACGTGCTCAAGGGGCTCATCCTGGTTTCGGCCGCCGGCATTCCGATGCAGCGCTCGTGGTGGCGCCGGCAGCGCGGCAAGCTGAGGCAGGCGCAATTCCGCATGCTGCGCGCCCGGGCCAAGGACGAGGCCGAAATCGCGGCGCTGGAGAAGCGCTTCGGCAGCGCCGACTACGTGCAGAGCCGGGAGCTCGGCTTGCGCGACATCTTCCTCAATACGGTGCGCGAGGACCAGTCGGCGGACCTGCCGAAGGTCAAGGTGCCGACCTGGGTCTTGGGCGCGGCCAACGATACCGAGACGCCGCCGGAAATGGGACGCCGGATGGCCGGTCTGATCCCCGGCGCGCGCTTCCTGCTGTTGCCGGAATTCGACCATATCAGCGTTCTTTTTCGCGGCCATCACGTCATCGCCCTGAGGGCCAAGGAGCTGCTGGAAGCCTGATGCCGATGCTCGTCCCGACGCTGTTTTCGGTCTTGTTCTTCGTGGCCCTGCTGGGCCTGCTCCATGTGCGGGTGCATACGCTTCTCGCCTATTTCCAGCAGGAGGAATACGAGCCGGGCCGGTTCCTCGCGGCCGTCGGCAGGATGCGGCTTTATGACGTGATCTCGAGCCTGGTCGTGCTGGTCGCCTTCGCGCTCGCCGGCATGCTCGGCCGGTTCCGGGAGCTGGCGCTGCTGGTTTCGGCGGCCGCCTTCGTGCTGGTGGCGCTGCGGGAGCGGCGCTTCAGGTTCAAGAAGCCGCTGGCTTTGACCGAGCGGGTCGGGCGGCTCCGGGCGCTGGCGCTGGGCATCGCCTTCGTGCTGGCGCTCGCCGTCTTCTGGTGGGCGCCGCTGGCCATCATCGTGCTGCAGCTCGTGCCGCTCGTCATCATCGCGGCCAATGCGGCCCTGCAGCCGGCGCAGGAGCGGATCAATGCGCGCTACATCGCCGAGGCGCGGGAAAAGCTCGCGGCCTTCGAGGGCGTCAAGATCGGCGTCACCGGCTCCTTCGGCAAGACCTCCGTCAAGCATATCCTCGCCCAGGCGCTGGCGCTCGACGGCAATGTGTTCTTCAGCCGCGGCAGCATCAACACGGTGCTGGGGCTGACCCGGCATATAAGACAGCGGCTGCAGCCCGGGCACAAATATCTCATCGCCGAGATGGGGGCCTACCAGATCGGCTCGATCGAGCGGCTGGCCGAATTCGTGCGGCCGGAGATCGGCATCATCACCGCGGTGGGGGAGGCGCATCTCGAGCGCTTCGGCAGCATCGAGAATGTGGCGCAGGGCAAGTCCGAGCTGGCCAAATTCGTCTGCGAGCATGGCCGGCTGGTGGTCACCACCGAGGCGGTGCTGAAGTGGCGGCCCTTCAACGAACTTTTCACGCGCTACAAACAGAAATTCATGGTCATCGGCACGAGCGAAGCGGCCGATGTCCGCATTTTGGAGTCGCGGTTGGAGAAGGAGGCGCGGCTGATCCGGCTCGATGTCGAGGGGCGGCGTCTCGAGCTCTCCGTGCCGCTGCTTGCCAGCTATAATGCCGGCAATATCGCGCTGGTGGTCGGGGTGGTGGCGCGCATCGCGCCGGAAATCCTCGACAGCCTGCCGGCGCTCTTCGCCAAGCTCGAACAGACGCCGCACCGGCTTGAAAAGAAAGAGAAAGTTTCGGCGCCCCTGCTGCTCGACGATGCCTACAATTCCAACGAGACCGGCTTCCAGGAGGCCGTCGAGATGCTGCACGCCCTGGCCACCGGCCGCGGCGGCAAGGCCGTGCTGATCACGCCGGGTATCGTCGAGCTGGGCGAGCGGCACGAGGAGGTGCATCGGCGCCTGGGCGAACTCAGCGGCCGGCTGCTCGACGCCGTCTATGTCGTCAATCCCGAGCGCATACCGAGCTTCGTCGAGGGCGCCCGGGCCGGCGGCCGGGCCATGGTCGAGACCGTTCCGCGCTTCGGCGATGCGCAGAGGGCGGCCGATCGGCAGTTCCGCGACACGCGCGACGTGGTGCTCTACGAGAATGATTTGCCCGACGTGCTGGAAGAAACGCGTCTCCTCTGATTTCATAGGATTTTCAATGACATCGCTGCCGCCCGCCGCCGTCTTCGCCGCCGCGCTCGCCCAGGCGGAGAGCCAGCCGCAAGCCGGCTTCTCCGCGCTCCACGCCTATGCCGACGCGCTGGTCGGGGCGAAGATTTTTACCGTGCTGGCCTTCGATTTCGACCGGCAGGAGATGCGGCGCCTCTTCACCAGCGATCCGGTGCTCTATCCCGCCGGGGCCGTCGACCGGCTCGGCGACAGCGTCTGGGAGCGCACGCTGATCGGGGCGAAGAAGCCGCTGGTGCTCAATGATTACGAGGCGCTGTCGAGCCTGCTGACCGAAGCGGCCGAGCTTCGCCAGAAGGGCGCCGAGGCGATGCTCAACCTGC
>DASZUI010000037.1:0-20033 GCA_035547675.1 Devosia sp. | reverse complement strand
CTCGGCCGAGGCCATGGTGGCGCCGCCGACACCGTCGCGGCCGGTCTTGGCGCCGAGATAGACCACCGGCAGGCCGACCCCCTCGGCCTTGGAGTAGAAAATCCTGTCCGTGTCGACGAGGCCGGCGGCGAAGGCGTTGACGAGGATATTGCCGTTATAGCGGGAATCGAACTCGACCTCGCCAGCCACGGTCGGCACGCCGAAGGCGTTGCCGTAGCCGCCCACGCCGGCGACGACGCCCGAGACCAGATGCCGCGTTTTTTCGTGCTCGGGCGCGCCGAACCTGAGCGCGTTCATCGCCGCGACCGGCCTTGCGCCCATGGTGAAGACGTCGCGCAATATGCCGCCGACGCCCGTTGCCGCGCCCTGATAGGGCTCGATGAAGGACGGATGGTTGTGCGATTCCATCTTGAAGACGATGGCCTGCCCGTCGCCGATATCGACGACGCCGGCGTTCTCGCCTGGGCCCTGGATGACGCGCGCGCCCTTGGTCGGCAGCGTCCTGAGCCATTTCTTGCTCGACTTGTAGGAACAGTGCTCGTTCCACATGGCCGAGAAGATGCCGAGCTCGGTGAAGGTCGGCTGGCGGCCGATCAGGGCGACGATCTTGTCGAATTCCTCGGGCTTGAGGCCATGGCTCGCGACAAGCTCGGGGGTGATCGGGATGTCGTTGTCGAACGCCAAGGGCCGGCTGTTCCTCGATTTCGAATGGGACTTACTGCGCGGGCACGCGGCGGGGCTGCCGCGACCAGCGCCCCAGGAATTCATCCACCCCGACCACGATGAGCATGATGGCGCCCAGCGCCAGCGTCAGCCCGACGGCAGCCAGCAGCGCGTGGCCGTAGCCCAGCGCACGGGCATCGAGCAGCGTATAGGGATATTCCTGCACCCAGGCGCCACGCGCGATGACCACGAGGAAATAGACGAAGGTCGGCAGCAGCATGACGGGAATGCGCCGCACCAGCAGCGGGCCGTGGCGTACGGCGACGAGCCACCAGACGATGAAGATCAGCGGCGCGACATAGTTGAGCGTGATGTCGCAGACGCGGAACAGGCCGGTCAGTTCGCTGCGGTTGGTGGCGAGGAAATGAATGAGGATCATCACGAACAGCGCGCTCGCGACCGCCACCCCGGTCACGTCGAGCTTGCGGAAGAGCTCGAGCCAGCGCCACCCGGTCACCTCCGAGAGATAGACCAGCAGGAGGCCGATATTGGCCAGCACCGTATATTGAGTGAAGAAGGCGCCGAGCCCGCCGGGGATGTCCCGGCCCGCCGCCAGATATGCCTGCATCGCAATCACGAACTGGACGACCAGCGCGACGACGCCGACCACCAGCCCAAGCCACACGATAGCCTTGCCCAGATTGTTCACGCTGCCTCCAGAAGCCCGGCGAAAAGACCCGTTCCGTCGGTGCCGCCCTGCGCCGCCTCGATCAGGTTCTCGGGGTGCGGCATCAGGCCGAGCACGTTCTTGTCCCTATTGAAGACGCCCGCGATGTCGTGGATCGAGCCATTGGGGTTGGTGCCCTCCGCATAGCGGAACGCCACCTGCCCTTCTCCCTCGAGACGCGCGAGCGTTTCGGAATCGGCGAAATAATTGCCGTCGGCATGCGCCACCGGGCAGCGGAAGACCTGGCCCGGCCGGTAGTGGCGGGTGAAGGCCGTCTGCGTGTTCACCGCCTCGAGCTTCACCTCGCGGCAGACGAATTTCAGCGAGGCGTTGCGCATCAGCACGCCCGGCAGCAGGCCTGCCTCGGTCAGAATCTGAAAGCCGTTGCAGACGCCGAGCACATGGGCGCCTGCCTCGGCGCGGCGCCGCAGATCGGCCATGACCGGCGCGCGCGCGGCAATGGCGCCGGCCCTGAGATAGTCGCCATAGGAGAAGCCGCCGGGGAGAACGTAGAGGTCGGCGTCGGGCAGCTCGGCATCCTTGTGCCAGGCCAGGGCCGGCGGGCGGCCGCCGAGCCTGGTCAGCGCCGCGATCATGTCGCGGTCGCGATTGGAGCCGGGAAAGACGATCACAACCGAGCGCATGGGGCCTCATCCCTGAGGGATCAGGTTCTTTTGTTCGGTCGGCGGCCGAAAAGCAAGGGCCGGCGCGCAAAGCCCACCAGTCTCGCGTCCTCGCGCGGGGCCGGCCTCACGCGCAGGGAACCGTACTCTGACGGTCAAGTTGCTTGTGCATGGGGCGACACCTTAGGAGAACAAGATGATGAAACTTGCGAGCGGAATTGCCCTGGTCGCGCTGCTTGGCGCGCTGGGCAGCGGCCCGGTTCTTGCGCAGTCGGCGGGCGGAGCGGGCGGGGCTGGCGGTGACGCCGGTGCGGCAGCTGGCGCCGGTGGCGGTGGCGCGGGCGGCGGGGTAAGCGCCGGCGGCGGCATGAGCGCCGGCGGCGGGATGAACACGCCCAGCACCCAGACCAATGGCGCCGCCCAGACCTGCCCCGACGGAACGCCGATGTCCGGCGGCGTATGCCCGCCCACGGCGGGCGCGGCGACGAAGGGCGCTTCGTCCGATCAGGGTGGCGGCGGCGCCAGCACCTCCACCTCCGCCCAGGGCGGCGCCAATACCAGCACGAGCGCCGGCCAGAACAGCACCACGGCCGCCGGCGCGGCAGGCGCGAACGCCAATGGCAGCACGAGCACGAGTGGCGCGGCCGGTGCCAAGACCCAGGGCGCAGCGGGCAGCTCGACGAACACGAACAATACCAACAACAGCAGCACCGCCACCAGCAACACCACCAATAATTCGACCACGAACACCAACACCACGGTGAACGTGACCGAAGAACAGCGGACGACCATCCGCAACGACATCAAATCGGTGGATGTCCAGCCGGTGCCGAGCGTCAGTTTCAACGTCTCGGTGGGCGTGGCCGTGCCCAAGACGATCCACCTGCACCCGCTGCCGGCGCGCATCGTGACCCTGATCCCGGCCTTCCGCGGCTTCCTGTTCTTCCTGCTGGCGGACGGGCGGATCGTGGTGGTCAATCCGCATAACTTGCACATCGTGGCGATCATCTAACCAGGCATTCGCCTGGACCGGACTTTCGATGCGATGAGGCAGGGCGCGCTGCCGGTGACGGTGGCGCGCCCTTTGTCGGTCAAACTGGATTCCCGCCTTCGCGGGACTGACGTTGGTGGGTTAGCGCGGCGCTGCCCCAACCACGACGTCATTCCCGCGAAGGCGGGAATCCAGTTTCGGCCGCGCGCGCTGCCCATGGTTCGAGGCTCAGCTCTCGCCTCGCACCTCACCATGAGGTCGTGGAACTTCCACCGGCGCGCGCCACCTGCCCACATCGGCCGGCCACGCCGAATGGCTGGGCTAGCGATCGCTGAAGAGCACGCCGCCTTTGGCCTTGTTCTCCTTGGCCGCCTCGACGATCTGGATGGTCACGGCCTCGGGGTCGACCTTGAAGTTCCTGGCCACCGCGTCGGTGATTTCCTTCACCGCCTGGCGCTTGGCCTCAACGGTACGGCCTTCGGCGAGATAGATGATGACTTCGGGCATGAGGTCCTCCTGAGGCAGCCACTCTTGCAAATGCCAGGGTGCTGAAAAAGACGGATTCCGGCATGGACGGGAATGATGTCTGGATTGGGCGAGGCTGTGCCACGCGAATCCCTCCCCCTTGCGGGGAGGGTGGCGGCAGCCGGGTGGGGGTACACAGCGCGCGCCAGCGTGTGGGAGAGCCCCACCCCTGTCCCCTCCCCGCAAAGGGGAGGGAGACGAGGTGGCTTCCTACCTGCCCACCTCGAAAGGCAGGTTCAGCCGAATGCCAGCTCAGCCGACGATCTCGATGTCGGAGAAGAAGAACCTGATCTCCTGCGCGGCGGTTTCCGGGGCGTCGGAGCCGTGGACGGAGTTTTCGCCGACCGAGAGGGCGAATTCCTTGCGGATGGTGCCCTCGGCGGCGTTGGCGGGGTTGGTCGCGCCCATGACTTCGCGGTTCTTGAGGATGGCGCCCTCGCCTTCGAGCACCTGCACCACGACCGGGGCGGCGCTCATCTGCTCGACCAGCTCGCCATAGAAGGGCCGCTCCTTGTGGACGGCGTAGAAGGCGCCGGCCTGCTCCTTCGAGAGGTGGATGCGCTTGCTGGCGATGACGCGCAGGCCCGCGTCCTCGAACTTGGCAATGATCTTGCCAGTCAGATTGCGGCGCGTCGCGTCGGGCTTGATGATGGAAAGGGTGCGCTCGATGGCCATTCGGTCCTCGACTGGAAGGAAGGGAAAAGTGCGGGGCTTGTAGCCTCCCTCCGCGACGGAGACAAGACGGGCCCGCGGTTGCCAAGACCGGCGCCAAACCTTATCTCGTGGGCGAAGACCGAGCCCCGCTGACGCCCATGCTGACCATCACCAATCTCACCTATCGCATAGAGGGGCGGCCGCTCTTCGAGGAGGCGTCCGTGACGCTGCCGACCGGCAGCAAGACCGGCTTCGTCGGCAAGAACGGCTCGGGCAAGACGACGCTCTTCCACCTCATCCAGGGCCATATCGCGCCCGATGGCGGCACCATCGAGCTCAACCGCCGCGCCCGCATCGGCGCCGTGGCGCAGGAAGCGCCGGCGACGGAGATTTCCGTGCTGGAAACCGTGATGGCCGCCGACACCGAGCGCGCCCAGCTCATGGCGGAAGCGGAAACGGCGACCGATCCCGGCCGGATCGGCGAAATCCATATGCGCCTCGCCGAGATCGATGCCCACACCGCCGAAGCCCGCGCCTCCACGATCCTCAAGGGTCTCGGCTTCGAGCAGGACCGGCAGCTCGCCCCCACCGCCGAGCTTTCGGGCGGCTGGCGCATGCGCGTGGCGCTCGCGGGCGTGCTGTTCAGCCGGCCGGACCTGCTGCTTCTCGACGAGCCGACGAACTATCTCGACCTCGAAGGCACGCTGTGGCTCGAGAAATATCTCGCCACCTATCCTTATACCGTCTTCATGATCAGCCACGACCGCGACCTCCTCAACAAGGCGGTCAGCTCGATCATCCACCTCGAGCGGGGCAAGCTCACCTTCTACCGCGGCGCCTACGACACCTTCGAGGAGACGCGCCGCATGCAGATGGAGCTCAACAACAAGGCGCGCGAGAAGACGCTCGAGCAGATCGCGCATATGCAGAAATTCGTCGATCGCTTCCGCTACAAGGCCACCAAGGCCAAGCAGGCGCAATCGCGCATGAAGGCGATCGAAAAGCTGAAGCCGCCCGAGGCGCTGTTCGACGAATATTCGGCGCCCTTCAGCTTCGCCCAGCCCAAGGCCGAAATGGCCTCGCCCATGATCACCATGGACAATGTCTCGACCGGCTATGGCGACAAGGTGATCCTCAGAAAGCTCAACCTCAGGATGGACCCTGACGACCGCATCGCGCTCATCGGCGTCAACGGCAACGGCAAATCGACCTTCGCCAAGCTGCTGGCCAACGATTTGAAGCCGATGGGTGGCGAGATGCTGCGCGGCAAGAAGCTCGAAGTCGCCTATTTCGCCCAGCACCAGATGGACAAGCTCAAGCCGGCGCTGACGCCGCTCGAGCACATGCCCGAGCTGATGCCCTATGACAACGAGACCAAGCGCCGCTCGCGCCTGGCGCAGATGGGCCTTTCCCGCTCGCGCATGGACACCAAGGTGGAAAACCTCTCGGGCGGCGAGCGCGCCCGCCTGCTGCTCGGGCTCGTGACCTTCGGCGGCCCGAACCTGCTGATCCTCGACGAGCCGACCAACCATCTCGACATCGACAGCCGCGACGCGCTGGTCTTCGCCCTCAACGATTATCGCGGGGCGGTGCTGATCATCAGCCATGACCGGCATCTGGTCGATTCCACCTGCGACACGATCTGGATCGCGGAGGGCGGCACGGTGCATCCCTTCGACGACGATCTCGACGGCTATCAGCGCATGCTGGTATCGGGCAGGCCGTCGCCTGCATCCGCCTCCGCTGCTGCGTCGTCGGGCGCTTCGGCGACGATGTCGGCGGACGACCGCAAAGCGCAGCGGCAGGAGGCGGCGGCCCGCCGTGCCGAGATCGCGCCCCTGCGCAAGTCGATCAAGGACGCCGAGCAGAAGATCGCGCGGCTCCGCAACGAGCTCGCCAAGGTCGAGACGATCCTTGCCGATCCCAAAACCTATGACGGCGCCCCGGAGCGGGTGATCGTGCTCGGCCGCGACAAGGCGCGGTTCCAGAGCGAGATCGAAAAGGTCGAGGAAAACTGGCTCACCCTGAGCGCCGAACTCGAGGAGGCGGAACGGGCCCTGTCATGAGCGCGCTCACGGCAAAGGACGTCATTTCGCTGCTCGAACTGGAGCGCCATCCCGAGGGCGGCTGGTATCGCCAGACCTTCGCCGATCCGCACCCCGACGGCGAGCGCCCGCTCTCGACCGCGATTTACTACCTGCTCGAGGGCGAGGACGTTTCCGCCTGGCACCGGGTCGACGCCGCCGAAATCTGGCACTGGCACGCCGGCGCACCGCTCCGGCTGCGCCTCAGCCATGAGGGCAAGGTCATCGACGAGCACATTCTCGGCCCCGATCTCCGCGCCGCCGAGCGCCCGCAGGTCATCGTGCCCCGCCACTCCTGGCAGACCGCCAAGAGCCTCGGCGCCTGGACCCTCGTCGGCTGCACCGTCGCCCCCGGCTTCCAGTTCTCCGGCTTCGAAATGGCCGACCAGGACTGGGAGCCAGGCGAGCCATTCGGCTCGACCTGATTTTCGACGTGGGCAGGTAGGGTGCGCGCGGCCCATGGGTCGCGCTTCGACAAGCTCAGCAGGCTCACCACGAGGTCGCGGAATTGGTGCCCAGCCTCATCAGCACACCCGACCTCATCCTGAGCCTGTCGAAGGATAGGCAGCGCGCGCTGCTGGATTCCGGCCTTCGCCGGAATGACGGCGGGGGCGGGGCAAGGCCGTGCCTCGCTCACCAACGTCATTCCGGCGCAGGCCGGAATCCATAACGCGCACCCCTCCAATCGTACCGCGGCATCGGTGAGGCGTTTGGGGTGGGGGCAAGTCTTGGGCGGAGAAGGCCCCCTCACCCGGATTGCTGACGCAATCCGACCTCTCCCCCAGAGGGAGAGGTGATGCGGCGGCGAGGCTCTGCGCCTCTTTCACCTCTCCCTTGGGGGAGAGGTCGGCCGAAGGCCGGGTGAGGGGGCCTTGGCCTACCCCCGTTTCACCCAGCGCCCGTTCTCGTCCTGCTGCCAATAGGTCAGCTCGTTGCCCTGTCCCTCGCGCAGCGCACGCCAGGCGGCGCGGGCTTCGGTGACTGCGTCGGGGTCGTGGCCGGAAAAGAGGAACACGATCCGCCGGTAGCCTTCGGCGGATTGCGGCACGGCGCGGTCGGCGAAGAAGCGGACTTCGGCGCCGTTGGGGTTCTCTGTCCCGGTGGTGATGAGGATGGGCTGGTCGGCCTCGTCGCCCGCGCCGGCGAGGCCGTGCGGCAGGAAGCTCTCGTCGCGATAGGTCCAGAGCAGCCGGTCGAGCATTTCCGCCCGATCCGGGCTGCCGACCTCGACCACCGCCTTCCAGCCGCGCTCCAGCGTCTTTTCCAGCAGGATCGGAATGACGCGCTCCAGCGGCTGGGTCTCGAGGTGGTAGAAGAGGACTTCGGGCATGATTGCCTGTTACCGCAGTTGGGTGCCTGGACTGGATTCCGGCCTTCGCCGGAATGACCCCGTGTATATTGGCACGGCCAGCCTTCAGTCCCCGGCGTCATTCCGGCGAAGGCCGGAATCCAGTTACGCGCGCCTAGCCCTCGTAATTATTCCGCACCAGCCGGTCGAGCAGCGTGACGCCGAAGCCGGTGCCCCAGCTGGTATTGATCTCGCTCGAGGGCGTGCCGAACGCCATGCCGGCGATGTCGAGATGCGCCCAGGGCACGCCGTTGACGAAGCGCTGCAGGAACTGCGCCGCGATGATCGAGCCCGCCGGCCGGCCGCCGGTCTGCTTGATGTCGGCGAAGCGGCTCTCGATCAGTTTGTCATAGGCGGGGCCGAGCGGCAGGCGCCACAGCTTTTCGCCGCTCGCGAGCCCGGCGGCGGTCAGCCTTTCCGCCAGCTCGTCATTGTTGGAGAACATGCCGGCATGGTCGTGGCCAAGGGCCACGATGATGGCGCCGGTCAGGGTCGCGAGATTGACCATGAAGCGCGGCTTGAACCGATCCTGCGTGTACCAGAGCGCATCCGCGAGCACGAGCCGGCCCTCGGCATCGGTATTGTTGATCTCGATGGTGGTGCCGGACATGGCCTTGACGATATCGCCCGGCCTCACGGCATTGCCGTCGGGCATGTTCTCGACCAGCCCGACGACGCCCACGGCATTGACCTTCGCCCTGCGCTTGGCGAGCGCGGTCAGCAGGCCGGTCACCGCCGCGGCGCCGCCCATGTCGCCCTTCATGTCCTCCATGGAGGCAGCGGGCTTGATGGAAATGCCGCCGGTATCGAAGCAGACCCCCTTGCCGATAAAGGCGAGCGGCGCCTCGCCCGGCTTGCCGCCGTTCCAGCGCAATATGCCCAGCCGGGCGGGCTTGGCCGAGCCCTGCGCCACGCAGAGCAGCGCATTCATGCCGAGCTTGGCCATGTCTTCGGGGGCGAGGATTTCGACCTCGAGACCGAGTTCGCCGAGCTTTTGCAGCTCGCCGGCGAATTCCACCGGCCCCAGCACATTGGGCGGCTCGTTGACCAGGGTGCGGGCGAGCAGCACGCCGTCCACGGTCGCCATGCGGTCGGCAATGGCGGCATCGGCGGCGGCCTTGTCCGTCACATGGAGCGTAATGGCGAGTTCCGCGGGCTCGCCTTCGTCCTCCTTGCGGGGGGATTTGTATTTGTCGAAGCGGTATTGGCGCAGCCGGATGCCGGCGGCGAGCTCGGCGACCGCTGCCGGGGTCATTTCCGGCCCGTCGAGCACCACGGCGACCTTCGCGACGCGACCCAGCTTGGCGAAGAGCGAGCCGCCGCGCTCGGCGAAGGCCGAAAGCGCCGGCGTGCCCTCCGCCATCCGCCCCGCGCCCAGCACCAGCAGCCGTTCGGCAGGGAGGCCCGGCGGGGCCGGCAGGTCGATGAACTGGCCGGACCGCCCGGTGAAGCGCGCGCCGGTCGAAACCGCGTCCCAGTCGAGGCCGGTCGCCGCCCAGAGCGTCCCTGCCCCGCCGGCAGGCGCCGCGCCTTCGGCGGCATAGATCACCAGCGTGCCGGTGGCCTCCACCGGCAGCGCGGCGGTTTCGATTCGAAGTGTCTGGGGCATGGTCGTCCTGGGATGGGAGTCTTTCTGCCAGCCTAGAGCATTTGATCAGATGATGAAATCCGGCCATTCGGTTGAACGTGACCCGGTTCGAGGCGGGGCGCGCGAGGCTGGATTCCGGCCTTCGCCGGAATGACACCGAGTTCGCGGCCACGACGTCGCCTCACCCCGACGTCATTCCGGCGAAGGCCGGAATCCAGCCGCAGGCGGCCATCCCCCGCGTCAATCGCGCAACACCGCCAATGGATTGTAGCGGCCGGGGCTTGCGGGGCCCGCGGCGGCGCCGATTGTCGCCTTGCCATCGCCCCCAAAGCCCAGCAAATTCGCCGGAGCCGAAAGGAGCCCGATGAGCCGCCTCAACCTCTATGTCGCCCGCCTGCTGACGCGCGATACGGTGTCGCTGCTCGCCGTCATGCTCGGCCTGCTCTTTCTGGTGCAGTGCCTCAAGGCGTTCGACCTGGTGGTGGCGCAGGGGCAGAATCTGCTGACGCTGATGGGCCAGTCGCTGCTCGCCATGCCCTCCATCGCCATCGTCATCACCTATGCCTGCATGGGCATCGGCATGGTGCGCGCCTTCTCGGGGCTGCAGGGCAGCCAGGAGCTGCATGTCATCCATGCCAACCACCAGATCAGGCCGCTCTTTGCCGGCATCGCCACTTTCGGCATTGGCGGGGCGCTGCTGGTGATGGCGCTCGCCAATTTCGTCGAGCCCTGGGCCAATTACCGGCTCAACGACTGGTCGGCTTCGATCGCGGCCGACATCGTGGGCCGGACGCTGACGCCGCATCGCTTCAACCAGGTGGTGCCGGGCGTGACGGTGGTGATCGGCGGCCGGCACGGGTCGGGCAACATCACCGATTTCTTCGCCGACGACAGCCGTGGACCGACGCGGCGGACCTATAGCGCCAGCAGCGCCACCGTCGCCGAGGACGAGCAGGGCTATCTGCTGCAGCTCCATGACGGCACGCTGCAATATCTCACCCCCGATGGCGGGTTCTCCGAGGTGGCCTTCCACACCTACAATCTCGGCCTCGACAAGTTCACCCGCACCGCCGACAACGCCGACGACGTCAGCCTCTGGAATACGCCGCAGATCGTCTGGAACGCGCTTTCGACCGGCAGCTGGAGCGAGGAGGCGGTCAAGCGCGTGAGCTCGCGGCTCGCCACGGGCCTGCAGGCGCTCGGCATGTGCGTCTTCATGGGCGCGCTCGTCGCCTTTCCCAGCGGCCGGCGCGGCCGGCGCTGGGTGCCCCTGGAGCTGCTGCCGCTGGTCATCGCCTGGATCGACATCACGGTTGCCGGCAATGTCGCCGGGCCGCCGCAGATCGTGCAGTTCCTGGGACCGGGCGCGGTGCTTGTGGCCGGCGTGGTCATCCTGCTGTTCCGGCTCAAGCTCGTGCGCCTGCCCGCGCTCGCCACGAGGGCTGCGGCATGACCCGCATCGACTGGATCGTGATGAACCGCGTGATCAGCCGGGTGATCCTGACGCTGGTGATCTTCTACGGGCTGATCCTGCTGGTCGAATCGCTCGATACGCCACGCTACGAATACCTGACCCGGGTGGGCGGCATCGGCTTCGCCGTGCTCGGCATGGTCGCGACCTCGGCGACCTGGCTGATCAAGGGCCTGCCGCTGATCGTGCTGGTCGGGGCGGTGGTCGGGGTGGTCGATCTGCAGTCGCGGCGCGAGCTGACGGCGATCCGCTCCTCGGGCATCTCCATCTGGCGCATCGTGCGGGCCCCGGCGCTGGCGCTGCTCATGGGCGGCCTCTGCATCACCTTCGGCGTCGAAAGCCTCATCACTGAGGCCAACAGGCTGGTCGAAGCGACGCTTCCCGGCGAGACCTCGCCTTTCACGCCCTCCGAAGGCTTCTGGCTCGAGCAGTACGGGACCGACGGACAGCGCTATGTCGTCGAGGCCGAGCACGTCACCGGCCCGGAGCGGCAATTGCAGAACGTCTCGATCTTCCTCGCGGACGGGCAGAAGCAGGGCCGGATCGTCGCCCCCACGGCGAGCCTCGACAAAGGCGCCTGGCTGCTGCCCAAGGCGACGCGCTACCGGGCGGGCGAGCCGGCCGAGCCGCTGGTGAACTACCGAATCCCCACGACCACCACGCGGGCGGATCTGGCGCTCAAGCTGACCTCGACGGAGGACATGACCTTCTACGATCTCTTCCGCTCGCTTCGTGCACAGATTTCCGATCCGCAATTGCGCGATGCGGCGCTGACCCGTTTCCTGCGGCTTTTGTCGCTGCCGGCGCTGCTTGTTGGTGCTTTGTTCATTGCGTTTGCATTCACCGCCGGCTACCGGCGGGCGGGCGGCTATGGCCGTGCTATAGTTTATGCCGTATTAGTCGGCTTCGTGGTTTTCGTCATAACCGAGATGGCGGATCGGGCGGGCTCGGCCGGCACGCTCGACCCGATGTTCGCGGCATGCGGACCGGCTTTCGTCGCCGTCGTCATCGGGGTGACAGTGTTGTTGTACCGGGAAGACGGGTGGGCGTGATGTTCTGGGCCTGGGCGAGCAGACGGAGGGGGAGCCTGCGTGCCGCCCTGATGGCTGCCGGCTTCGCCCTCGGCCTCGCCGCCGGGGTGCCGCAGGCCTTTGCGTCTCCGGCGCTGGGCTCGACGGCCGAGCAGGCGCCGCTCCTGCCCTCCGGCTTCTTCGACAATGTGCCTCAGCTCAACGGTCCGCAGATCGGCATTTCGGCCGACCAGCTCGTCTACGACGCCAATAAGCGCGAGGTGACGGCGACCGGGGCGGTCGAGATCGACTACCAGGGCTATACCATTACCGGGCAGCACCTGGTGTTCGAGCAGGCCGCCAAGACGGCGCATTTCGTCGGCAATGTCCGGGTCCGGGCACCCGACGGCACGATCTATACGGCGACCGATCTGCGGCTTTCGCAGCCCATGCGGCAGGCGCTGATGCGCCAGCTCACCATCACCACGCCCGAGGGCGGGCTGGTGCTGGCGGGCGACGCCGATTTCCGCAAGGGCGACCGCACCATCCTCGATGATGCGAGCTATTCGCCCTGCGGCCAGTGCATCGACGCCAAGGGCCATCGCATCGGCTGGTCGGTCAAGGCGGCCCGCATGGTCTATGACGAGAAGACGCTGAACGTCACGCTCGACCAGCCCACGCTTTACCTCCTCGGCGTGCCGATGGCCTGGGTGCCGTGGCTGCGCATCCCGGACCCCACCAAGCGGCTCAGCCATTTCGAAATGCCGTCGGTCGACTACAGCCAGCAGACCGGGGCGATGCTCACCGTGCCCTATTTCATCGCGGCAGGGCCGGACGACGACTACATCATCGCGCCCACGCTGATGTCGCGGCAGGGCCTGCTGATGGCCGGCGAATGGGACCATCGCTTCCCCGCCGGCGCCACTTCGGTCAAGGCCTATGCCGTCGACCAGCTCGACCCCGGCGCCTTTGCCGGCGAGGTCGGCGACCGCCAATGGCGCGGCGCGCTGCAATCGACGGGCGAATTCGTGCCGGCGCCGACCTGGGTGGTCGGCTGGTCCTATACCGCCTTCACCGACGCCAATTTCTTCGCCGACTACCGCATCTCCAACGCCAAGAGTTCGGTCAACGAAGCCTATGCGACCCATCTGGGGCGCAACGACTATTTCGACGCCCGGGTGCAGCAGTTCAACCTGCTCGGCAACTACACCCAGGCCGACCAGGACAAGCAGGCCGTCGCCCTGCCCAATATGCGCTACCGCAACGTCCTCTACCTGCCGCAGGAACTGGGCGAGGTCGACGTGATGGGCCGGTTGCTCGGCGTCTCGCGCAACGCCACCGACGAGCGCGGCGTGACCAATGGCGTGCGCTACAATTTCGGCGACGAGGAAACCAAGGTCCATGCCACTCTCGAGACCGACTGGCAGAAGCAGTATATCGCCGGCGGCTTCGCGCTCACCCCGCTGCTCGGCATCCGCGGCGACGCGGCCTATGCCGATTATTACGACCCGACCCCGACGCCGATCGCGAGCCCGGCGACGCATAACGAGGCCGATCTCCTGAACCTGACGCCGATCGCGGCGATCGACGCGCGCTATCCGATGGTGGCGCGGGCGGGCTTCAGCACGCATGTGCTCGAGCCGATCATCCAGCTGGTCTATCGCGGCAGCGACACCACCGATCTCGGCATCACCAATGACGATGCGCAGAGCTTCGTGCTCGAGGACACCAACCTTTTCAGCTACAACCGCTTCGCCGATAGCGACCGGCAGGAGACGGGCCTCAGGGCCAATGTCGGCGGCCATTACCAGATCGATTTCGACAATGGCGGCTATCTCGACCTGTTGGGCGGCGAATCCTTCCAGCTCGCCGGCCCCAATGCCTTCGCCCAGACCGACCTCACGCAGGTGGGCACCGGCTCCGGCATGGACGTCGCCAATTCCTATGTCGTGCTCGGCGCGCAGGGCTCGCTGGTCCCCGGCCTTACCACCGGGGGCAAGCTGCAGCTCGACCCCGATGGCGGCCGGGTCACCCGCGCCGGCCTCGGCGCCAATTACAACGGGCCCGGCTATTCGCTGGGCGGCGGCTATGTCTATATCGCCGCCAATCCGGCGCGCGGCACCGTGCTGCCGCAGCAGGAAATCTCGGCCAGCGCGACGATCCCCCTGCCCTTCGCCGATTACTGGTCGGTGCAGGCTTCGGGCGCCTGGGACGTCACCAACCATACCTGGCTCGCCGCCGGGGCCGGCGCCTATTACGACGACGGCTATCTGAACTACGGCGCAGCGGTCTATGCGACCGGGCCGACCAACACCACGCCCAACGATCTGCGCTTCACCGGCACGCTCTTCCTCAAAGGCCTGAGCGGCCCCCACGGCCTCGGCAGCTAACCAGGCGGTCGCCTGGACCTGATTTTTCGATGTGGGCAGGTAGAGTGCGCGCTGCCCATCCTTCGAGGCTCCCTTCGGTCGCACCTCAGGATGAGGTCATGGAAGCAAAGCCGACCTCATGGTGAGGTGGGAGCGCAGCGACCCTCGAACCATGGGCCACGCGCTCCCTGCCTGCCCACATCGAAAGTCCGACGCCATTCGGGCATAGCCCTCATGGCCTTCTCGCCTAAAATCCCTCCACTGGAGGGATTTTGCCGCTGCGCGGCCGGTTCGAAGTCCAGCCGAATGGCTGGCCGGCTCGAAGTTTGGCCGCATTTGCTGCGCACACAGGTTTGCGCCGCCGGGACTTCCATCGCTCAGCCCGACGTGCCAATACCAGCCAAGGGAAGCGGAGCGGAATGAAGACGATGCAGGGTGTCCTTCGACACGGGATTCGGTACGGCCTCGGTTGCACGATGGCCGCGGTGCTGGTGCTGGCGGCGGCGCTGCCGGCGGCGGCGCTCGGCGTCCGCGTGACGGTGAACCAGACGCAGATCACCGACGCGCAGATCGCGCAGCGCGCCAAGCTGCTCAAGCTGCAGAGCCAGAAGGGCAATCTGGAAAAGACCGCCGAGGAGCAGCTCATCGACGAAGCGCTCGAAATGCAGGACGCCAAGAACTACAACATCAGCGTCACCGATGCGCAGGTGGATGCGCAGGTGACCTCGATGGCGCAGGGGCTGCGCATGAGCGAGGACAAGCTCCAGCAGATTCTTTCCGCCAATGGCGTCGGCATGCAGACGCTGCGCGACCAGATCAAGGCTTCGCTCGCGCTCAACCAGCTCACGCAGAACGTCATCAGCGCGCGCGTGACCTTCTCGGAGGCGGATCTGGCCAAGCAGGCGGCCACCAAGATCACGCCGGCGCAGAGCTATGACTATATCCTCAAGCAGGTCCTGTTCCTCACGCCGAACGGCAAGGGCAGCCGCGTCGCCGACGCCAATCGCTACCGCGCCCGCTTCAAGGGCTGCGACAGCGCGGTCGAGCTCTCGCAATCCTTCACCGACGCGGCGGTCACCGATATCGGGCGCCGCCACGCCACGCAGCTGCCCGCGACGCTGGCGGCCGAACTCGCCAAGCTGCCGGTGGGCGGCATCAGCCAGCCGCACCAGGAGGCGGCCGGCACCACGATGTACGCCATCTGCTCCAAGGAAGAGGCCAAGGACCTTACCTTCATCACCAACCAGCTGCGCCAGAGCGAGGGCACGACGGCGCTGAAGGACCAGACCGACAAATACATCGCCGACCTCAAATCGAAGGCGAAGATCATCTACAGCAAGTAGGCTGAACAGGCCGCGCCTGTGGCACGACTCAGGCTGCGAGCGGCCAAGAGCCCACCACCTGAGGTGGCTTGCTCGCTCGCCTGCGCGCTTTTCTGGATTCCGGCCTGCGCCGGAATGACTCCTGGATGTGGTGAGGCCCTGCCTCACCCGCGGCCCCCGCCACATCGTCCCCTCGCCCCTCTGGGGCTGCAGAGCGACCCGAAGGGGCAAATCGCTCCGGTGGAGCGATTTGAGCGGCGCAGGCCTCGGCAGAGGCAGGAGGGCTAGGGTGAGGGGTAGCCACGCGCTCCGACGCCGTGTCGCGTGGCTACCCCTCACCGCCCTGCCGGGCACCCTCTCCCCAGAGGGGCGAGGGTTCGCATCGAATTCCGCCGGCGGCCTCTACCTCGTTCCCGCCGCGCTCCCCCGCCGCGCGCCTGTTGCTTTTGCCCGCGCGCTGCTGCAATTGGACCTGGCGTTTCCTCGACAAGGCACCCGCATGACCTCGCTTCCGCCGCTGGCCATCAGCATGGGCGAGCCGGCCGGCATCGGTCCCGACCTGCTGCTTCGGCTTTACGCCGAGCGGCAGGCGCTGGAGCTGCCTCCTTTCATGGTGTTCGGGCAGGCCGAGTTCCTCGCGAGCCGCGCCGCGCGGCTGGCGCTCGCCATCGATATCCGCCCTGCCACACCCGACGAGGCCGCGGGGCTGTTCGAGGCCGCCCTGCCCGTGATCGAGGTCGCCGGGCTGGTGCCCGACCATCCGGGCCGGCCCTCGCCGGTTTCGGCCGGCGCCGTACAGGCGTCGATCGCCGAGGCGGTCGCGGCGGTGCGGCGGCGTCATGCCCGCGCGCTGGTGACGGCGCCGATCCACAAGGGCGTGCTTTACGGCGCGGGCTTCAGCTATCCGGGCCATACCGAATATCTGGCGGCGCTCTGCGCCGATGGCGGGCCCGCCCGACGTCCGGTGATGATGCTGGCCCATGAGGAACTGCGCGCGGTGCCGCTCACCATTCACGAGCCGCTCGCCAAGGTGCCCGCGCTGATCACCCCGGGGCTGATTCTCGAAACCATCGGCATTGTCGCGCACGACCTCAGGACGCGCTTCGGCATTGCCCGGCCGCGCATCGCCGTCGCCGGGCTCAACCCCCATGCCGGCGAGGGCGGCGCGATCGGGCGCGAGGAGCTCGACATCATCGGTCCGGCGATCGCCAGCGCGGCGGCCGACGATTTTGCGGTCAGCGGCCCCTTCCCCGCCGATACCCTGTTCCATCCGCCGCATTGGCGGCAATATGACGCCGCCATCGCCATGTATCACGACCAGGCGCTGATTCCGATCAAGACGGTCGCCTTCGAGGCGGCGGTCAATGTCACGCTGGGGCTGCCGATCGTGCGCACCTCGCCCGACCACGGCACGGCGTTCGACCTCGCCGGCACCGGCAAGGGCTCGCCGGCGAGCTTCCTCGCGGCGATCCGCCTCGCCGACCGCATGACGGCGCCGCGCTGATGGACCCCGCCGATCTGCCGCCGCTGCGCGAGGTGATCGCGCGCTACGGGCTGATGGCGAAGAAGCAGCTCGGGCAGAATTTCCTGTTCGACCTCAACCTCACCGGGCGCATCGCGCGCACCGCCGGGCCGCTCCAGGGGGTGACGGTGATCGAGGTCGGCCCCGGCCCCGGCGGGCTGACGCGCGCGCTGCTGGCCGAGGGCGCGGCGCTGGTCAAGGCCATCGAGCGCGACGCGCGCGCCCTGCCGGCGCTGGCCGAGATCGCCGCCGCCTATCCGGGCCGGCTCGAGGTCATCGAGGCGGATGCGCTCGAGGTGGACTATGCGGCGCTGGCGCAGGGGCGGACGAGGATCGTCGCCAATCTGCCCTACAACATCGCGACGCCGCTCCTCACCGGCTGGCTGACGCGCGAGCCCTGGCCGAGCTTCTTCGAGAGCCTGACGCTGATGTTCCAGCGCGAGGTGGCCGAGCGCATCGTCGCCCGCCCCGGCAGCGGTGCCTATGGCCGGCTCGGCGTGCTCGCCGGCTGGCGGACCGAGGCGCGGATCGCCTTCAATGTCGACCGCCATGCCTTCACGCCGCCGCCCAAGGTCACCTCCTCGGTGGTGCATCTGGTGCCGAAGCCGGTCGATCCGTCGATCCCCGCCGCGCCGGTCGAGGCCGTCACCAAGGCGGCCTTCGGGCAGCGGCGGAAAATGGTGCGGCAGAGCCTCAAATCGCTGGGCGTGCCGGTGGAGACTCTGCTCGCGGCGGCGGGGCTCAGGGGCGATGAGCGGGCCGAGGAATTGCCGGTAGAGGCGTTTCTGGCGATGGCGCGGGTGGTGCATGCCGCTGGATTCCGGCCTTCGCCGGAATGACATTGTGGATGTGGGCAAGGCCCTGCCCCAATCCCGACGTCATTCCGGCGAAGGCCGGAATCCATTCACGGGCCCGATCTCGCTCACGGCGAATCGATCTGGTTCTGCAGGTCGCGGACGAAGCGGTCGAGCTCGGTCAGGCGCGGCCGGGCAAGGCGCCCGGCGGCCAGGATGGAGCGGACCCGCTGGGTCGAGACTTCGAGGTCTTCGTTGACGAGCACATAGTCGTACTCGGCATAGTGATCCATTTCCCGGCGGGCATTCCGCAGCCGCCGCTCGATGATTTCGGCGCTGTCCTGGGCGCGGCGCTCCAGCCGGGCGCGCAATTCGCGGATCGAGGGCGGCAGGATGAACACCGTCACCATGTCCGCCCGGCACTTCTCGTAGAGCTGCAGCGTGCCCTGGTAATCGATATCGAAGAGGATGTCGCGGCCGGCGGCCAGCTGCTCCTCCACATGGGCGCGCGGCGTGCCGTAGAAATTGCCGTGCACCTCGGCCGATTCCAGCAACTCGCCATCGGCCTGCATGCGCCGGAAGGTCGGCACGTCGATGAAGTGGTAATGCTGGCCGTTGACCTCGTCCTTGCGGCGCGGCCGCGTGGTCACCGAAACCGACAGGCCGATATTGGGGTCCTGCTCGAAAAGGCTGCGGGTGATGGAAGATTTGCCGGCGCCCGAGGGCGAAGCCAGCACCAGCATGACGCCGCGGCGGGCGAACTCCATCTATCGGCTCATTCGATGTTTTGGACCTGCTCGCGTAGTTGATCGATCGCCGCCTTGAGGTCAAGCCCGATGGCGGTGAGCTCCACGGCGTTGGATTTGGAGCAGAGCGTATTGGCCTCGCGATTGAATTCCTGGGCCAGGAAATCGAGCTTGCGCCCCACCGGCCCGCCCTGCCGGACCAGCTCGCGGGCGGCCGCGACATGGGCGCTGAGCCGGTCCAGCTCCTCGCGGATATCGGCCTTGGTAGCGAGCAGGATCGCTTCCTGCAGCAGCCGCTCCTCGGAGAGCGCGACACCGGCCTCGGCGAGTTCGGCAAGCTGCAGCTTGAGGCGCGCGAGAATCGCCTCGCGGCCGCGCGCCGGGTGCCGCTCCGCCGCGTCGGTCAGCGCCGCGATCTCGTCGAGCCTGGCCATGATCACGGCGCGCAGGTGGTCGCCCTCGGCCTCCCGTGCCTCGACCAGCCCGGCGAGGCACTGGTCGATGGCCGCGAGAATGGCGCCATGCAGCGCCTCCTCGCCGGCGGCGCCCATGGGCTGCGGCTTTTCCACCAGCACGCCGCGCAGCCCCAATATGCCGTCGAGCCGCGGCGCCTGCGCCTCGATGCGGTGCGAAAGCTCTTCGATGGTCGCCATGACGAGCTCGAGCGCCTGCCGGTTGAGGGCGATCTCGCCGCCGCCCGTGTCGCGGCTCACCTCGAGCGATATGGTCACCGAACCGCGGCTCAATGCGCGGCCGACGCGGCGCCTGATCTCGGCCTCGAGCGCGTCGAACCCCGAGGCGAGGCGGAGCCTGAGTTCGAGCCCGCGGCCATTGACCGATTTCACCTCGCAGGCGAAGGCCGCGCCCTCCACCCGTCCGCCGGCGCGGGCATATCCGGTCATGCTGGCGAGGGCGTTGGACATAGTCAGGGTTCCGTTGCGGCGATGGGTTTCCCTACGTCATTCCGGCGCCGGCGTGAACCAGGCACCAGGCATTCGCATGGACTGGTCCCTCGAGGTGCTTGCAGCCCATGGTTCGAGGCTCGTCTCCCGCCTCGCGCCTCACCATGAGAAAGACTTATCTTCCACGACCTCATCCTGAGGTGGGACCCCGGACTTGATCCGGGGGACCCTCGAAGGATGGGCCACGCGCTGTCTACCTGCCCCCATCGAAAAGCCGGTCCAGCCGAATGGCTGGTCGAAGAATCAACTTGCATTGCCTAAATTGCCCGTGAACAAAGCGGGCACGGATGGACGAGCTTCCCGACATCGTTGCGGTCATGGTCGGCGTTGCCGTTGAGGGACCCTAGTCCTACCGCGTGCCGGCGGGCATGCAGGTCGTGCGCGGCTCGATCGTCGCCGTGCCGCTGGTGGGCCGGCTGACGCTGGGCGTGGTCTGGGGCGTGCCCAAGGACAATTTCGCGCATAACCGGCTCAAGGACATTGCGCATGTCTATGATGCGCCGCCGCTTTCGGACGAATTGCTGAGGCTGGTCGACTGGGTGTCGCGCTACACGCTGGCGGCGCCGGGCATGGTGCTGCGGTCGGTGCTCAGGTCCACGGAGGCGCTGGAACCGGAGCGGCCGGTGACGGCGTA
>DASZUI010000036.1:0-9810 GCA_035547675.1 Devosia sp. | reverse complement strand
CGTCGTGGTGATGGCGGCCAGCGCGAACTGCCACTCGAAGCGGAACCAGACATAGATCAGGATCGCGCCCATGGCGACCAGCACCGCAATGACGCCATGCGTCGTGAGCTCGCCCGAAACCTGCGGACCCACGGTTTCCGTCCGGCGGACCTGGTAGTTGTCCTTGGTCAGCGCGTCGGAAACCTTGGTGATCACCTGCTGCTGGGCGACGTCGCCGCCCGGCTGCTGCTGGATGCGGACCAGCACGTCCTCGGGCGTGCCGAAGCCCTGCACCTCGGTATCGCCGAGATTGAGCGTGTCGAGCACGTGGCGGAGGTCGGCGAGGTCGGCCGGCCCGCCCTGGTGCTGCACCTCGATAACCGAGCCGCCGCGGAAGTCGATGCCGAGATTGAAGCCGCGGAACACCGCCGAGCCGATGGAGATCACGCTCAAAATGATCGAAAGGACGATCACATAGCGGGATATCTTCATGAACGGGATCTTGGTCCCGTCGGGAATGAAGCGGAAATGCTGGATGCGCAGCGTCTTGGGCCGGCGGAAGCGGTACCAGAGGCCGACCCAGTAGAGGGTCACCGTATAGGCGGTGAAGAGCGAGGTGACGATGCCGAGGCCGAGCGTGACCGCGAAGCCCTGCACCGGGCCGGAGCCCAGGAAGAACAGCACGATTGCGGCGATGAGCTGGGTAAAGTGCGAGTCGACGATGGTGCCCCAGGCGCGCTTGAAGCCCGCGTCGATGGCCGCCAGCACGGATTTGCCCGAGTTCTGCTCCTCGCGGATGCGCTCATAGATCAGCACATTGGCGTCCACGGCCATGCCGATGGTGAGCACGATGCCGGCGATGCCGGGCAGCGTCAGGGTCGAGCCGAGCAGCGACAGCGAGGCCAGGATCAGGATGACGTTGAGCACCAGCGAGATGTCGGCGAAAAGGCCGAACATGCCGTAAGCCACCACCATGAAGCCGACCACGAGGACCGCCGCCACGATACCGGCGGTCACGCCGGCCCGGATGCTGTCCGCGCCGAGGCTCGGGCCGACGGAGCGCTCCTCCGCCACGTCCAGGGACACCGGCAGCGCGCCGGCGCGCAGCAGCACGGCGAGGTCATTGGCGCTTTGGGGAGTGAAATTGCCCGAAATCTGGCCGCTGCCGCCGGTGATCGGGGTCTGGATGACCGGCGCGGTGATGACCTGGTTGTCGAGCACGATGGCGAAGCGCTTGCCGACATTCTTGGAGGTGATGTCGCCGAAGGTGACGGCGCCCCGCGTATCGAGCCGGAAGCTCACGACGGAGCGCGAGGTTTGGGAATCGAAGCCAGGCTGAGCATCGACCAGGGATTCGCCACCAAGGGCGACATCGTCGTAGAGCAGTTCTTCGCCGCCTTCCTGGCTCGGCACGATTTCGGTGCCGGCCGGCAGGCCCTGCTGGCGCGCCTGGGCGGCCGTCATATTCGGATAGACGAGGTGGAAGGTGAGGCGGGCGGTCTTGGAGATGATCTCCTTGAGGCGCTCGGAATCGTTGAAGCCCGGCACCTGCACCAGCACGCGGTCGGCCCCTTCGCGGGCGATCTGCGGCTCGGTGGTGCCGATCTGGTCGATACGCTTGCGGATGACCTCCATCGCCTGCGTCACCAGAGAACTCATGCGCTGGTCGATCGCCGCGTCGGTGATGGCGATGCGGATCTTGCCGTCGGGCGTATCCGAGAAGGCGAGTTCCTGAACGCCGCCCACGCCGATGACGCTGCCCCCGACATTGTTCTGCAGGCCCTGCAGCACCTGGTCGGCCTTGGCGCGCTGGCTCGGATCGGTCAGCTCGATCGTCAGGCCGGTCTTGTCGGTCGTGATGATGTTGCCGATGCCGTTCTGGTTGGCGAGGATGTTGCGCGCGTCGCGGCGCAATTCCTGCAGACGGTCATCGATGACGCCCTGCCGGTCGACCTGCAGCAGCAGATAGGAGCCGCCCTGCAGATCGAGGCCGAGGGTGACGGCCTGGTGCGGCAGCCAGTTCGGCCAGGCCGCCAGCTGATCCTTCGTCAGGAAATTGGGGATGACGTAGAGGATACCCAATAGCGCGACGATAAAGATGATCGCGGTGCGGATAGGCGAGAACTGCAGCATGTGGACCGAAGATCCTTCAGTTGTACGCGGCCCTCAGGGTCCCCGCGCACCATTTCAAACGCGCTCAGGCGGCCGGCTTGTTGTCGTTGACCGGGGTGCCCTTGGAGCGGACATCCGATATGGCCGAGCGCAGCATCTTGACCTTGACGCCCTGGGCGATCTCGACCTCGAGCTCCTCGCCTTCGACGGCCTTGGTCACCTTGCCGACAATGCCGCCCGAGGTCACCACCGTATCACCGCGGGAGATGGCCGACAGCATCGCCTTCTGCTCGCGCAGGCGCTTTTGCTGCGGGCGGAAGATCAGGAGCCAGAAGATGACCACCAGGATGAGGATGGGCGCAAGCTGAACGAGAATCCCGCTTGGGTCGAGGGCTCCGCCCGGGGCGGCGGCGCCGGCGGCCTGTGCATAAGCGGGGGTAACGAACATCAAGAGCTCCTCATTCGGGTGGACGGTTCGCCGGCAGTTCGGCTTGTCAGAGTGTCGTTTGCTGCCCCATATAGGGCAAAATGGCGGGACCGGGAGGCCCCGCCCGCCAAAATCGCGCGGACTATATAGCCCGGATTAAGGGATTGCAAAGGCCAATCCGGGCGGGTCGGCGCAGCGGATTTTCTGGAGAATTCCCCTTGTCCGACGCCACCTCCCTCGCCGAAATCGCGGCCTCGCTGGCCCGTATCGCGGACAATCTGGCGCGCCTCGCCCCCCCTGCCCCGCCCGCCGCCGTCCCGCTGACCGAGGCCGACGCCTATCACTGGGATGCGGCCGAGGACCGCCTGCGGCCGGTCGCCAAGGTCTCTCGCGTGCCGATCGAATTGCTCAAGGGAATCGGGGACGCAACGCAGGTTCTGCTCGACAATACCCTCGCCTTCGCGCGCGGCCACGGGGCCAATAACGCCCTGCTCTGGGGCGCGCGCGGCATGGGCAAGAGTTCGCTGGTCAAGGCGGTCCACGCCTATGTCAACGCGCTCCCCGAGCCCGGCCTCAAGCGGCTGGTGCTGATCGAAATCAACCGCGAGGACATCGAGACCCTGCCCCGCCTGATGCGGCGGATTGCGGGTGAGGATGCGCAATTCATCGTGTTCTGCGACGACCTGTCGTTCGACCGGGAGGAAGCAAGCTACAAGTCGCTGAAGTCCATCCTCGAGGGCGGGCTCGAGGGACGGCCTCAAAACGTCTTGTTCTATGCCACCTCCAACCGCCGCCACCTGATGCCGCGTGACATGATCGACAATGAGCGGGCGACCGCTATTACGCCGGGCGAGGCAGTGGACGAGAAAGTGTCGCTGTCGGACCGTTTCGGGCTCTGGCTCGGCTTCCACAATTGCGACCAGCCGACCTATCTCGCCATGATCCGCGGCTATTGCGATCATTACGGGCTCGAGATCGACGACGCGACGCTCGAGGCGCGCGCCATCGAATGGGCGGCCACGCGGGGCGGGCGCTCGGGGCGCGTGGCGATCCAGTTCGTGCGGCAGCTCGCGGGGGAATTGGGCAAAGCGCTGTAGACGGCCGGTTCCGGCCTCAATCGCCTTCCCGCGCCCTGATCTCCGCCATCAGCGCCTCGACTTCGGCCTGCTGTGCCGGGCTAAGAATTTTCCGCCAATCGCCCTCCCTGTAGGCGGAAACGTGGCCGGACTGGAAGCCGGTCGCGGTATCGAAGGCGCGGATCTGGGTTTCGCTCATCGGCACGAAATCGCGGCGGTCGACCGGCTGGCGAGCGGCGATCCGCTCGCTGAGGGCCTTTTCCCGAGCCGCGATGCGCTCCTGCACCTTTTCCTTCGAGAAGCCCTCGAGGATGGCGGCGACGGTGGTAGCCGAGGCCTCGATCCCCAGCCGCCCAGCAATGGCGGCGACGACTTCGGCGGGTCTGTCGACGATGTCGGGGTATTGGATGTCGAGCCGCCGGTCGTCGGGAAAGCCGGAAAAATGCCGCTCCATCCGCATGGCGCCGGCGACAAAGCGCAGGCCGGCGTGGAAATCGCCCTTGGTGAACCGCATGAAAGAGATCATCGCGTCGCGCAGGTCGCGGTGCGTCACGACGAAGAAGGAATGCGGCAGATCCTGCGGGATCCGGGCATGGAGCTTGACCACATAGAGCCCGTCGCCGGCGGCAATGCCGGCGCGGCCGATGGCCTCGTTGTCCTCGTCGCTCTGCGGCACGATCTCGGGCAAGGGTGTCCGGCCGGTGCTGCGGACGAGTTCGCGGACGACGTTATAGGTCCACATCGAGCCGGTGCGGGGGACGGTCGCGACCCAGATGGTCCTCAAATCCGGACTGATGGCCAAGGCACTCCTCGCGGTGAACGGCCGGCACTATAGGGGCATTCGGCGGCCGCGCAATCGCACAAAAACGGCCTTCGATTGCTCGAAGGCCGTGAATTTCTGTCAGGAGGTCGCCCCGAAAATCAGCCGGCGAGCAGCGGCACCGGATCGACGGGGGTTGCGCCCTTGCGCAGCTCGAAATGGAGCTGCGGGCTGCTGACCGCGCCGGTCGCGCCGGTCGACCCGATAGTATCGCCGCGTGCGACCACCGCGCCCTTGGCGACGCTCATGTCCTTGAGGTTGGCATAGGCCGAGACGTAGCCATTGGCATGGCGGATGAGCACCAGGTTGCCATAACCCTCGACGCCGCTGCCGACATAGATGACCGTGCCGTTCTCGGCCGCCTTGACCGGCGTGCCTTCCGGGGCAGCGATATTGATGCCGGTTTCATGCGAGGCGGTGAAATTGGTGATGACCTTGCCGGTCACCGGCCAGCGGAACTTGTCGGCGCCGGACATGGCCGGCTCCTGCAGCGGCATTTTCGGCGCGGCGGCGGGGGCTGAGGCAATCTGAGCCGGCGCAGCGGCGGGCGCCGCAGCGGGCTTGGCGACCGGCGGCAGCGCCGCGCTGGTTTTGCCGGTCAGCGTGTTCTGGGCGGGCGGCAGCGGCACCGAGGCGCGGGGCGCGAGCGGCACGGCCGGCGATTTGTCGAGGGAGGCGAGCTTGACTTCGGCCGCCTGGGCCGGCCGGTGCGGCGCCGGCACTACATCGGCCGCGGCCTGCCGGACGACGGGCGTCGCGCTGTCGACGGGGAGCTTGGCGGCGCTTTCCGGCGAGGGCTTGCTGTCCATGGCGGCGAGCAGGTCTGCCCGGCCGGGGATGACCACGCGCTGGCCGACATGAATCTTGTCGGGCGCGCCGATATTGGAGGCCTGCATGATGGCCTGCGCGGTCACGCCATAATGGCGGGCGATCGTATAGAGCGACTCGCCGGAGCGGATGACGTGGGTATAGGTGCCGCTGCCGCCCGGAATGACGCTGAGGCTGGGCGGCGGCGCGGTCATGACGGCGGTCACCGGCCTCGCCGGTTCGCTCCGCAGGGCTTCGAGGCGCGACGGCTCCGTTCTGGGCGCCGCACTGGCCGGCGGGAAAGGCTGCTGGGCGGGCTGGGCGGACATGGCGGAGTAACTCCCATTGGACGGCGCACTGCCCAGGACCGGCAGGTCCTGGCTGGAAATCGAACTGGACGAAGAAGCCGGCGGCAGGCTGGCGAAGCCGCCGCCCCCCGCGCTGCGCCCGAGCATGGGCGGCGGACTGCCGGAGCCGATGTCCTCGGGCGGGATATAGGGCCCATCGGCGACCTGGGTGGACGCCCCGACCGCGGCAGGCATCGGCTGGCTCAGATTGCTCGTGCCCTGGTAGCCGGTGGACCCGGTGGCGATGTCGTCACCGCCGAGCCCGAGACTCGAGCAGCCGGCCAGGCCGGAAGAAGCGGCGAGAATGGCGGCAATCGCGACCGTATTCCGCAACGTCTTGCCGGAAACGCGAATACTCATGGAACACTCACAACGCCTGCACTCAATGGCGTCGAGAATAGGCCGTTAAGGTAAAAAGGAATTTAAGGCGGCGGAAATTCGCGGCAATTCGAGCGGATGACTTTAGCGGGACGGTAAGGCTGGTGGGCGGCGGGGTAAGTCATTCATTTGTTTGAATGTGTTTTGGGCGGGCGGGCGAGCGAGCGGGTGGCGGTGGGTGCACGCCGAGATGGGCTCCCGAGATGCCGCCGCCGAGAATCAGGCTGTTGGAACGTTGGCGTGCGCGGCCCATCCTTCGAGGCTCCCTTCGGTCGCACCTCAGGATGAGGTGGTGGAAGTGAAGACGACGCAGCACCCACGACCTCATGGTGAGGTGGGAGCGAAGCGACCCTCGAACCATGGGCAGCGCGCTCCCAGCCTGGCTTGCTGACCCGACGTTCGAGAGCGTTGTCCACTGCCATTCGGGCATAGCCCTCATGGCCTTCTCGCCTCAAATCGATCCACCGGACCGATTTGGCCTTCGGCACGGCTCAAAGCCTTCGAGGCTCCCTTCGGTCGCACCTCAGGATGAGGTGGTGGAAGTAAAGACCGCGCGGCGCCCGCGACCTCATGGTGAGGTGCGAGGCGGGAGCCGAGCCTCGAACCATGGGCAGCGCGCTCAGTCCACCGACCTGGGCGGCCGGCTCGCCAGCTCAGGCAACTCCTCATAGGCCCGGCGGATCAGCGCTTCCTTCTTGGCCCGCGACCAGCCCTTGATCTGCCGCTCGCATGCGATGGCATCGACAATCCGCTCGAATGGTTCGGCGAAGACGAGTTCGACCGGAAGGCGCTTGGCGGTGTAGCTGTCGAGCACTGCATTGTTGTGCTCCCACAACCGCGCCTCGACGGGCTTGCGCGTGATGCCGGTGTAATAGGAGCCGTCGGCGCAGCGAAGGATGTAAACCGTGGCCTCGACAGTCATCGTGGTGCTCGCGGCTCATCCTTCGACAGGCTCAGGATGAGGTAGGTGGGGTTAAAGAGTTGCCTCAGGATAAGGTGGGTGGGTTAAACAGTTGCCTCAGGATGAGGTGAGTGGGAGGGTTAAACAGTTGCCTCAGGATGAGGTGAGTGGGAGGGTTGAACAGTTGCCCAGGATAAGGTGGGATTGGTGGTCGCGCCTGCAAAGTCGCGACCTCATGGTGAGGTGCGAGGCGAAGCCGAGCCTCGAACCATGGGCAGCGCGCTCCCTACCTGCCTCCATCGAAATAAGGAAACTGGATTCCCGCCTGCGCGGGAATGACGTCGCGGTTGGAATTAGGCCTTGCCCCATCCACTTCGTCAGGCCCGCGCCGGCGGGAATCCAGTTTGAGCCGTCCGCGCGCGTTGCCCGCTGCCATTCGAGCACAGATCTCATGGCCTTCTCGCCTCAAAGGATTTGTCGATCGCGCCTAGCCCTCCAGCGACAGCCTGCCATCGAGCGCCGCCGCGAGCGTGAAGTCGGTTTGCCGCAGCATGACCGGGGTGACGGTGATGGCGTTGCCGTGGGTCAGCAGGTGGAAGTCGCTCCCGGGATCGAGCGGGGTGGGGGTTTCGGGGATGGCGATGAAGAACTTCCCCTCGTTCTGGCTCGGATAATAGCGGAAGGGCGAGCGGGAGAAGCGCTGGTGGGGGACGACGCGGATGCCGCTCACCTCGGCCGGGGCGCAATAGGGGAAGTTGACGTTGTAATAGTGGTCGCGGCCCACATGGGCGTCGGCGATCTTCTGCACCACGGCGGCGCCGAAGCGCTCGGCATTGTCCCAGGCGATCTCGTGGCTCTGCTCGTAATTGGCGCCCTGGCTCAGCGCGATGCCGAGCGCACCCTGCAGCGAACCTTCGCGGGCGCCCGCCGCCGTTCCCGAACAATGGATCACGTCGCCGAGGTTCTGCCCGGCATTGACCCCGGAGAGCACCAGGTCGGCCGGTTTGTCGCCGAGCAGGTGCGTCATGCCGACGACCACGCAATCGGCGGGGCTGCCGCCCAGGAGGCTGAACACCTTCTCCTCGCGCTGCTCATACTGCATCTCGCGGGCCAGGGTGAAGCGGTGCCCTGCCCCGCTCTGGTTGCCGTCGGGCGCAACCACCCAGACATCGTCGGAAAGGCTCGCGGCGATGCGGCGCAGGACGGCGAGCCCCGGCGCATTGACGCCGTCGTCATTGGTGAGGAGGATTCTCAATTGCGTCCGCCGATGCTCGCCAGGCCGCCCATATAGGGCCGAAGCGCCTCGGGGATGGTGATCGAGCCATCCTCCTGCTGATAATTTTCCATGACGGCGATAAGGGCGCGGCCGACCGCAACGCCGGAGCCGTTGAGGGTGTGGACGTAGCGGATTTTGCCGTCCCTGCCGCGCACGCGCGCCTCCATGCGGCGGGCCTGGAAATCGCCGCAGACCGAGACGGACGAGATTTCGCGATAATTGTTTTGGCCGGGCAGCCAGACCTCGATGTCGTAGGTCTTCTGCGCGCCGAACCCCATGTCGCCGGTCGAGAGCGTCATGACGCGGTAGTGGAGGCCGAGCTTCTGCAGCACCGCCTCGGCGCAGCCCAGCATGCGCTCATGCTCGTCGATCGAGGCTTCGGGCGTGGTGATCGAGACCATTTCCACCTTGTTGAACTGGTGCTGACGCAGCATGCCGCGGGTGTCGCGCCCGGCCGAGCCGGCTTCCGAGCGGAAACAGGGCGTGAGCGCGGTGTAGCGGAGCGGCAGTTCGTCCTCGGCGAGGATGGATTCGCGGACGAGGTTGGTGAGCGGGACTTCGGCGGTGGGGATCAACCCAAGCCGGCCCTCGCCATGAGGGGTGAAGAACAGGTCTTCCTCGAATTTGGGTAGCTGGCCGGTGCCGTAGAGCGGTTCGTCCCTGACCAGCAGCGGTGGCTGGACTTCGGTATAGCCGTGCTCATCGATATGCAGGTCGAGCATGAACTGGCCGATGGCGCGTTCGAGGCGGGCCAGATGGCTTTTCAGCACGACGAAGCGGGCGCCGGAAAGTTTCGCGGCGATCTCGAAATCCATGCCGCCCATGGCCTCGCCGAGCTCGTAATGTTCCCTGGGCTTGAAAGCGAAGCTCGGCCTGGGCGGGCGCGATTTGGCGGCCTGCTCGGGCGTCTGGTTGCGGCCGAAATATTCGACATTCGCCGTCTCGTCGGCGCCATCGGGCACGTCGTCGAGCGGCAAATTGGGGATGGTCGAGAGCCGGTCGCGCAGCTCGGCTTCCTTCTGGCGCTCCTGCGCCTCGAGCGCGGGAATGCCGTCCTTGAGGCTCGCGACTTCGGCCATCAGCGCCTGGGCGCGGGGCTCATCCTTCTGCGCCTTGGCCTGCCCGATCTCCTTGGAGAGCCGGTTGCGCTTTTCCTGCATGTCGTTGAGCGCGACGATGACCTGCCGCCGCTCCTCGTCGAGCGCGATCAGCTCGGCGGCCTTGGGGAAATTCCCCTTGCGGCGCGACAGCGCGGCGTCGAAGGCCGCGGCGTTGGCTCTGATCCATTTGATGTCGAACATGGCTGGGCTCTTTTGCGAAGGTGCCAAGGGCAAAGCGGAATCGGGCTTTGCGGTCAAGCCCCCCAGCCATTCGGCTGGACCGAAGTTTCGAGGCGGAGAGGTAGGGCGGATGGGGCTCTGGGGCTCCGCCAAGTGCGGTTAGGCAGGTGTTTGCTGCTGGATTCCGGCCTTCGCCGGAATGACATGGTGGAATTGGCACGGCCGTGCCCCAACCCCGACGTCATTCCGGCGAAGGCCGGAATCCAGAAACCGGCACGACGGGTGATGCGCCCTAAAGCCCCAGCCGGGCCTTCTCTTCGGCTTCCCTGGCGAGGCGCTGGCGTTCGACCCAGACGACGGCCTGGATGGAGAATTCGTAGAGCAGGTAGAGCGGCACGGTGAGGCCG
>DASZUI010000035.1:0-7294 GCA_035547675.1 Devosia sp. | reverse complement strand
CAGCACCTCGGAGATGTGGGTGATGCGGCGGGAGCCGTCGCGCAGGCGCGCGGCCTGGACGATGACGTCGATCGAGGAGGAGATCATCTCGCGGATGGTGCGGCTGGGCAGCGAATAGCCGCCCATGGTGATCATCGATTCGATACGCGACAGCGCCTCGCGTGGCGAGTTGGCGTGCAGCGTGCCCATCGAGCCGTCGTGGCCGGTGTTCATCGCCTGGAGGAGGTCGAAGGCCTCCGGGCCGCGCACTTCGCCCACGATGATGCGCTCGGGACGCATGCGCAGGCAGTTCTTGACGAGGTCACGCATGGTGATCTCGCCCTCACCCTCGAGGTTGGGCGGGCGAGTCTCGAGGCGCACCACATGCGGCTGCTGGAGCTGCAGCTCGGCCGAGTCCTCGCAGGTGATCACCCGCTCGTCGCGCTCGATGAAGGCCGTTAGGCAGTTGAGCAGCGTCGTCTTGCCCGAGCCCGTGCCGCCCGAGATCAGCACATTGGCGCGGACGCGGCCCAGGATGCGGAGCACCTCGGCGCCTTCGGGCGAGATGGAGCCATATTTGACGAGCTGCTGGAGGGTCAGCTTGTCCTTCTTGAACTTTCGGATGGTGAGCGCGGCGCCATCGATCGAGAGCGGCGGGGCGATGACGTTGACGCGGCTGCCGTCGGGCAGGCGCGCGTCGCAGATGGGCGAGGATTCGTCGACGCGGCGGCCGACCTGCGAGACGATGCGCTGACAGACATTCATCAGATGATTGTCGTCGCGGAAGCGCACATTGGTGAGCTTCACCTTGCCGCCGACCTCGATGTAGCAGCGCTGCGACCCGTTCACCATGATATCGGCGATGTCGTCGCGGGCCAGCAGCGGCTCCAGCGGGCCATAGCCGAGCACGTCGTTGCAGATGTCCTCGAGCAGGTCTTCCTGCTCGGAAATCGACATGACGAAGGATTTGAGCGCAATGATCTCGGCGACGATGTCGCGGATTTCCTCGCGCGCGGCCACCTGGTCCATGGTGGCGAGCTGGCTGAGATCGATGGAATCGATCAGGGCGTTGAAGATCGCCGACTTGGTCTGGTGATATTCCTTGTCGCGCGCATCGGATTCGGTGTTGCGGACGTCGATGACCTCGTCGGGCCGGCCGCGCGACGGCACGGGATCGGGGATGGCGGCGCGGGGCGGCTCGGCCCGCATGGGCGCGGCCGGTGCGGGACGCGGGGCTTCGACCGCCGCGGGCGCATTGCCACCGAAACTGGTACGCTTACCGAACATCGCCTATGCCCTCAGGCCCGCTTGCGCTTCTTGAACAGCTCGGGGAGCTTGAGGCTGCCGGAGCGGCCCGCCGCCTCCGGCGCCGAGCGCCCCGTCACCTGCATGCCGATGGCACGGTAAATGTCATTGATGCGGTTATTGGCCGCCACTTCGGCGATCATCTGCCCGTTATTGGCCGCCGTGCCGAAGAGCGCGGCGTCGAAGCCGATCTGGCCGAGCAGCGCGCACTCGATCGAGGACGCGAACTCGTTGGGGCTGATCTCGGGGCGGCGCGGCACGCCGACCTTGTTGAGCACCAGCCAGGGCTCGGCCTCGCTCGGCCGCAGCGCCTTGAGCGCGTCCGCGAGGTTCTTGGCGTTGCGCAGGCTGGCGAGGTCCGGCTCGGCGACGATGACGATTTCGTCGACCGTCGAGAGCGTGTAGCGCACCCAGGCCTCCCAGGCATGCGGCAGATCGAGGATGACGACGGGCGTCGTCTTCTGGCTGAGTTCGATGACCTGCTCGAAATCGCGCTCGCCACGGTCATAGGTCTGCTCGAGCGAGACGGGCGCCGTCATCAGGTTGATGTGGTTGGCGGCCTTGCTCATCAGCCGGTCGAGCACGACCTGGTCGAGCTTCTGGGTGGACTGCAGCGCATCGGCGATGCCGTGCGGCGGATCCTGGTTGAAGTTGAGCCCGGCGGTGCCGAAGGCGAGGTCCATGTCGAGGACCAGCACGTCCTGCCTGAGGCTCTGGGCGATGGCCCAGGCGGTATTGTGGGCCACGGTCGAGCCGCCCGCGCCGCCCTTGGCCGACACGAAGCCGATGGTGCGCCCGATCGGCGCCGCGCCGTCGCCGGCGAAGAGCTCGGTAATGGCGCCGACGATCTGCTGGGCGCCCGCGGGCAGCACGATATATTCGGAGACGCCGGAGCGGATCAGCTCGCGATAGAGCACGACGTCATTGGCGTGGCCGAGGACGATCAGGCGGGTCGTGGCGTCGCAGACCTCGGCAAGCCGTTCGAGGGCGCCGGGAATTTCTTCCGGCGCGAGGCTGGTTTCGACCAGGATGAGGTTCGGCGTGGGATTGGAGCGATAGGTCTCGATGGCGCCTTCGATGCCGCCATTATGGGTGGTCAACGCAACCTTGGACATGCGCCGGTCATGGGCGGCCGTCTCGACCAGGTCGGCGGTCTGGGAGCGTTCGCAGAAGGCCTGGATGGTGATGCGCGGGATCAATCGCGCGCCGGCGGCGATCTCGCCTTCGGGTTCGTCCTGGTCCCGCGGCTCCCTGGTCAGAAAACTCATCGCATTACTCCTCTCCGAGCACGCCCCTCGCGTCCGGGCACCCGAGTCCAGCGCCATTGTCGCCGCGTTAGGGTAAATTATCCCTCAACCCGCGCGGGCGGCTTTGAGACGAAAGCGTCGCGGCGCGATCAGTCGAGAGAGAAACCCACCGAGCCGTGATAGCGGCCCTTGGCCGCGCCGGGATTGCCGACGCCATAGAGCTTCTGCATATGGCCCAGGAACACGGCCTCGGCATCGCCCGCGGCCACCACGCCATCGGTCGGCAGGGCCGGCTGCGGGCCGGGCGTTGCGAGATAGGGCGTCACGAGGACCACCAGCTCGGTCTGGTCGTGGATGAAATCGCGCGAGCGGAACAGGGCGCCCAGGATCGGGATATTGCCGATGCCGGGAAGCTGGCTGATCTGCTGGCGGACCTTGTCCTCGAACATGCCGCCGATAGAGAGAGTCGAGCCAGCCGGCAATTCCACATTGGTCTTGGCCTCGCGGGTCGAAAGCCCCGGAATGCTGATGCCGGCGACGGAGACGCTATAGGTGCTGTCGACATCGGTCACCGCGCTGTCGACCGCGACATTGATCATGCCGTCCGACTTGACGGTGGGAGTGAAATTCAGCGTCACGCCGATCTGCTTATAGGAATAGGAGACCTGCCCGCTCTGGTCGGGCGGATTGACCACCGGGATCTGACCGCCGGCGCTGAACTGCGCCGACTGGCCGGAGAGCGCCGTGAGCGTGGGTTCGTCGAGCTTGCGCAGCAAGCCGCGCTGCTCCAGCGCATGGAGCGTCGCATCGAGGCTGGCGCCGGGCACGCTGAAGCCGGCGCCGATGCCATTGCCGATCGCCGTGCCGCCGAACATGCTGCCGGTGCCGGAGACGACGCCCGAGGCGGCGCCGAGCGCCGACTGGTTGGAGAAGCCGGCGCTGACGGAGCCCACCGAGAGCGAGCCGTTGAGCTCGATGCCGAGCTGCTGGACGGCGGAGCGCGACACTTCGGCTACCGTGACCTTGAGCATCACCTGCTGGGCGCCCGAGACGGTGATCATGTTGGCGACATTGGCGGCGCCATTGGCGAACTGGGCGGCAATGGCCGCGGCCTTGGTCACGTCGTCCTGCGACAGGGCGGTACCCGAGAGGACGACATGGTCGCCGAAGCTGGCCACGTCGATATTGGAGCCGGGCAGGATATGGGCCAGCGCCTGCGACAGGGTCGAGGAATCCTTGACCACGGAAACGTCGAGGGTGGCGATCTGCACGCCATTGGCATCGAGGAAGAACATGTTTGTCTCCCCGACCCCCGTGCCCTCGAGCACGACGCGCCGCTTGGTGCGCATATTGGCGGCGGCGATGGTGGGCTGGGAGACGATGACCTCCTTGGCGTCCTGCGGCAAGTCGACGATCATCGACTTGTTGAGCCCCAGCGACAGGTGCTGGTTGGCGGCGGTCGCGCGGGTGATGGTCAGATGGGTCAATTCCCCGGCCGTGGAGGGGGCGACCGGCGCCAGCACCAGGAGGCCGGCCAGCAGCAGGCAGAGGCCGGGAACGGCTTTGCGGCGAGGCGGGATGAAAGTCGGCATCGCTGGGTCCTCGCTCTTGTCAGGGAATGGCCGGGGCGACGGTGACGCCCGCGACGGGGTTGGTGAGCGGCGCAACGGAGGGCGCCTCGGATGGCGTCTCATAGGCGGCGGGCGCGACGGCGGCCTGTCCCTGGTCGGCGCCGCCGGCCATGACGTTCTGGGCGCGGCCGAAGCGGATGACCTTGACGGTCTGGTTCTGGTTCGCGCCGGAACCGCCGGCGTCGCCGCCCTTGTCGAAATCGGCGACCGAGCGCAGCACCAGCGACACCTTGCCGCTGGCGCTGGCGTTGATCAGCGCATCGGCCTGTGGCGGGGTCAATTCGAGGGTCGCGATGGAATTGTCGAACACTTTCGGTCCATTGTTCGAGCCGCCGGAGGACGAGCCGGACGAGGAGTCGCCGCCCTGATCCGGATCGCCGGTCTTGCCGGTCTGGCCGAGCCGCGCCCCGATGGCGAGCACCTTCACGTCGCTGAGCACGACCTGCGACACGGCAGCGCCGCCAGAACCGCTGGTGACGACCACATCCACCCGGTCATTGGGCATGATGAAGCCGCCCGAGCCGGAGGCGGCGGTCACCGGGATGGAAACGCCGCGCATGCCCGGATCGAGCACGGCCGACAGCACGCCCTGGTTGGAATGGACGAGCTTGGAATCGAGGATGGGTTCGCCGGTGAAGATTTCGAACCGCGCGACCGTGCCGGCGACGTCCTTGGGGGCATCGGGCGACTTGTCGCTGGTGATATATTCGGGGCGGACCGCGTCGCCGGGCCAAGCCTGCCAATCGACGACGTCGGGCGTCAGGCGCTGGCCGACACCGATCGGCGCCTTGGCAACCAGAACCTTGGTGCCGGGAGCGGATTTGGGAGCGGCCACCTGCTGCACGACCGCGGGGGCGGGCGTGCCGGAGCCGCGCGTCGCGAGATAGGCGGCAAGGCCACCGGCGATCAGCGCCACGAACAGAAGCACGAGTCTCGCCGGTCTCATTCACCCCACTCCACGCCAGGCAGCCGCATGAAAGCCCGCTTTCGCCTTGGCCAAGGATCGGCGCAAAGGGTCAAAGTTTGGTTAATCGGTGCTTTGCAGGAAAGGTTAATACCGGGTTACCGCCCGGTTCGGCACGATTACGGGGCGCGGGATTAGCCGGCGAGGCGCTGGAAAACCGTCGTATCCGAATAGGTCAGCAGGCCGGCGATGGCGAGCGCGATGCCATAGGGCACGCCGGTGCGGCTGTCGTGCAGGCGGTGAATCCAGCCGATCCGCATGAGCGCGACGGGCAGCGGCCAGCGCCGGCCCACCAGCAGCAGCAGGGTGAGCGCGCCGCCCAGCATCGAGGCATAGATGAGATAGGGCACCGTTACGCCGAAACCGAGCCAGAAGGTCGTTGCGGCGGCGAGCTTGGCGTCCCCGCCGCCGATCCAGCCCAGGGCGAAGAAGCCGAAGGCGACCGACAGGACGAGCGTGGCGCAGGCGACATGCAGGCCGAACTCCTGGAGCGGCATGCCGATCAGCACGGCGACGGCGCAGAACATGGCGACGAGCAGGATCACCACGCGGTTGGAGATGCGCATGGTGAGGAGGTCCGAGGAGGCCGCGAAGGCCATGATCAGCGGAAAGGCCAGCAGGACGAGTTTGCTCAGCATCGACTTTCCCTTGTCCGCCGCCCGGCGGAATGCCGCCCCCGCTTCAGGCAAAGGGGACCGGAACGCCCACGCGCCCCGATCCCCGAATTCGGGCCCTGATCGTCAGGCCGATCAGGCAGCGTTCGAGGCCGCCGTATCCAGCTTGCCGCTGATGGCGTTGAAGATGCCGGAGAGGCTGCCGCCGAGAGCGGTGGCCGCAACGATAATGCCGACGGCGATGAGGGCGGCAATCAGGCCGTACTCAATCGCGGTCGCGCCAGACTCGTCTTTCGCAAAGTTCGCGACAATGTTCATGAATTGCTCCTAGTTACCGCTATCATTCTTGACAGCATTCGTTCGATCCGACGCCAACCGTCGAATTACCGACTAGGCTAGAGAGGCTTCGTTGAGAGACGGTTAAGTCGAAGCCGGCGAGGCCCGAACAATGGGCGAGAATTTTTTATGATAATCAGTTGCTTAATGCGACAATTCACATTGCGCGCAACTGGACGCAGGCGTTCGGGGAGCCATCGGTGGCCGCGTTTGCCAAATATTCACCATTCAGCCGAATAGTCTTGGGCAGTTCCCCCGCGTACCCATGAGTCCCCCATGCTGACCAAAGCCGGCTTCTTCGCAGCCTTCGCGCTCCTGCTCTCGACCCCCGTGCTGGCGGCCGGCGGCGGCCTGCCGGTGACCATCCGGGTCAACATGGCGAGCATCTACCGGCTCGATGCGGCCGCCTCGACCGTGGTGATCGGCAATCCGGGCATTGCCGACGTGACGATCCAGGACCCCCGGACGCTGATCCTCACCGGCAAGAGCTATGGGCGGACCAATTTGATCGTGCTCAACCAGAAGGGCGACCAAGTGCGCAACGTGCCGCTCGAGGTGGTGCAGGAATCGGCCAATACGGTGACGATCTTCAATGCCGGCGCCCGCTCCACCGTCGCCTGCGCCCCCGATTGCACGCCGACGATCATGGTTGGCGACAGCACGGGATATACGCAGGAGCTGACCGGCTCGATGGGCGCGGTTTCGGGCGCCGCCGCGCAGTAAGCAGCGCCACCGACCGGCCGGTTAGGCCTTTTTCAACCATTACCGGCGGTTGCCGCAATTTTCGCCGCCGCATCAACCTCGGGTTAGCGGCGGCAGGCGTAACCTCGCGCCGTTCATATCGTCGTCGGGGTCTCTACGCCCAATGCCATTGGCCTCTGCCTTCCGCCGCAGGATCGCCGAATTCCGGCAGGAGGGGCTCGCTGCCTTCCTCGCCGACGAGCGCGGCGCCACGGTGGTGGAGCTGGCGATCCTGGCGGTGCCGTTCTTCGCCATCATGGGCGCGATCCTCGAAACGGCCGTGGTCTTCCTCGCCTCGCAATTCCTCGATTCCGCCGTGCAGGACGCGAGCCGGCTGATCCTGACGGGGCAGGCGCAGGCCACCGCCGGTTTCGACATCGACAGCTTCCGAGGTGCCGTCTGCGACGGGCTCTACGGCATGTTCGACTGCTCGAAGCTGGAAATCCGCGTTTCGACCGTCGACAATTTCGCCAGCGC
>DASZUI010000034.1:0-5638 GCA_035547675.1 Devosia sp. | reverse complement strand
ACGTTCGGCGCCAGCTCCGACCGGCGCAGCGAGGAATTCTTCTCCTCGGCGCGCGAATTGGCGGATTCGCCGCGGCTGTATTTGCCCGACAGAATGCCCTGCGCCAGCGGCGAAAACGCCATGATGCCGATGCCGAGCTCGCCGCAGGCCTCGATCGTATGGTCGTCCTCGATCCAGCGATTGAGGATCGAATAGCTCGGCTGGTGGATGAGACAGGTCACGCCCATCTCCTTGAGGATGCGGAAGGCCTCCCGCGTCTGCTTTTCGGGATAGGACGAAATGCCGACATAAAGCGCCTTGCCCTGCCGGACGAGCTGCGCCAGCGCCCCCATGGTCTCTTCGAGCGGCGTATCGGGGTCGAAGCGGTGCGAATAGAAAATGTCGACATAGTCGAGCCCCAGCCGCTTGAGGCTCTGCTCCGCCGAGGCGATCAGATATTTGCGGCTGCCGAAATTGCCATAGGGCCCGGGCCACATCTCCCAGCCCGCCTTGGAGGAGACGATCATCTCGTCGCGATAGGGCCGGAAATCGCGCGCCAGCACGTCGCCGAACAATTCCTCCGCCGCGCCGGGCGGGGGCCCGTAATTATTGGCGAGGTCGAAATGCGTGATGCCGGAATCGAAGGCATAGGAGAGGATTTCGAAGGCGCTTGGATAGTCCCGCGTGCCGCCGAAATTCTGCCAGAGCCCCAGGCTGATCACCGGCAGCTTCAGCCCCGACCGGCCGCTATGGCGATATTGCATGGTCTCGTACCGCGCCGAATGCGCCCGATAGGTCATTTGCCTCTCCCCGGATGGTAGAACAGATTGGCTTTGTGCCAGAACGATGCCGCTTCGTCTCCCTCCCCCTTGAGGGGCTTTGGAGCGACCCGCAGGGAGCCAGCGTGCGTCGTTTACCCCCACCCGGCTGCCGCCACCCTCCCCTCAAGGGGGAGGGGTGCTGCTGGCACGACGGTGCAACATCGTCTCCCTCCCCCTTGAGGGGAGGGATCAAGGGTGGGGGTGCCTTTCCGCAAACGCCGGCGCGCATTGCACCCACCGGCTGCCGCCGCCCCCTCGCGCTATAACCGCCCTACCTGCCCACATCGAAAGTCGGTCCAGTCGAATGGCTGGCGAGCAGCCCCGCCGCCCGCGCCGCCGGCAGATAGCCGCGGCTGACCGGCAGCCGCCTGCCATCGGCGAGTTCCACCGCCACGCGCCCCTCGGTCCGCACCACGCGCTTGACCGCCGCCAATGCCACCCAATGCGAGCGGTGAATCTGCACGCCCGGCACCGGCGCCGTCTCGCGGATGGCGTCGCCGAGCCGCATCAGCACCAGCGCGCGCCCCTTATCCGTTAACACCTCGACATAATGGTCCGCGACCGACAGCGCCATGAGCCGCCCCCGGTGTGGCAGCGGGATCCGTTCGAGAATGGCCGGCCGCGCCGCCCCGGCCGTCTCTTCCGCCGTGGCGGCTTGGTCCGCCGGGACCGGGCCCCAGAAGCCGCCGAGCTGCACCACCGCAATCGCCGCGCCGGCGATCAGCGTGCAGGAAACCCAGAGCAGCAGCGGATCGAGGCCGCTATCGCCATAGGTGAGGAAATTGAGCCCGAGCACCAGCAGCGTTATGGGGACGCCGCAGATCACCGCCTCGGCCGCGCCGCGCGCTGGCGGCGGCCAGGCCGGCAGATAGCGGGCGGCGAGCCGCAAGACCACGCGCCCCAGCCCGTAGGTCGAAACGACCACCGCCGCCCAATAGACGAAGCGGTGCGGCGTATCGCTGGCCGAAAACGTGCCGAACGGCCCCGACAGCCCCAGCACCAGCACCAGCGCCGCGAGCAGGATCAGCAGGCGCGGCGCGCCGAACGCCGCCTGCAATTCGCGAAGCGTGAGTTGCAGCGGCCCGTTATCCACGTAGCGGTCGTCCTTCCGGCGAATTGCGGTTTGCGCCGGCCAGCATAGCGGGCCATTGCCCTGCGGCAAGACCAACGCCCAATCCGAAAGGACCCCGGCCATGACCCTCGACCCGCTCCTCCACGCCTCGCCCGTCATCCAGATTCACGCGGCCGCGGCCATCCTCGCGCTCGTCCTCGGGGGCGTCGTGCTGTTCCGCCGCAAGGGCGACCGCCCGCACCGCTTCAGCGGCCGCCTTTGGGTCGGGCTGATGGCGGTCGTCGCGCTCTCGTCCTTCTTCATCTGGACGATCCGCCTCTGGGGCCCCTTCAGCCCCATCCATTTGCTGTCGATCTTGACGCTGGTCCTGCTCTGGCGCGGGGTCGGCTATGCGCGGCGCCACAATATCCGCCTCCACCGCCGCGTCATGCAGGCGACCTATCTGCTGGGCCTGGTGATCACTGGCCTCTTCACCTTCTATCCCGGCCGCATCATGTACCGCGTCGCCTTCGGCCCGGAGGGCGCGACGCCCGAAAAGCTCGTCGTCTTCGCCCTGCTGGTGGCGCTCGCCGGCCTCGCCGGCTGGCGCGTCACGCGCTGGCGCTCGGATCGGCCGACGCTGCCCGGGGCGCCCGCTTCCGGCGCCGCCTGAGCTGCCACCACCGTTCACCGCGCACCAGGGCCCCGCCAATGGGGCCCTGCAGCGCCGGCACGTCGATGGCGAGCAGCAGCAGCCCCAGCGGCAGCATCCACAGTCCGAGGATCGGCAGGAAGGAAAAAATGCCGCCCGCGATCAGCAGCAGCGCGACCGGAAAGCGCAGCAGCCGCGACGACGGCCTGCGCGCCCAGTCGAGAAAACCCTTCACGGCCGGAAACCGCCGCCCGATCCGGTCGAACTGCCGGTCGAGCCGGGCGCGGTGGCGGGAGGCGCGGGAAGGTCGGGGCGTCTGCATTGCGCTGACATGGCGATTGGCGCCGGCGCGCATAAGGCCGCCCCCCGGATGACGGATGGATCGCCTGGAAACCCTCGCCCCTCTGGGGAGGGTGCCCGGCAGGGCGAGCCGGTGCAACATCGTCCCCTCCCCCTTGGGGAGGGATCAAGGGTGGGGGTTCTCTCAGCAAACGCCGGCGCGCGTTGCCCACCCCCACCCGGCTGCCGCCACCCTCCCCTCAAGGGGGAGGGGGTCCATTGGGCAATCCGGTGCCACATCGTCTCCCAATCAATGGCCATAGGCGATGGGACGAGGCAGCGCGCGCTGCCCATCCTTCGACAGGCTCAGGATGAGGTTGGGTGGTTGGGATGAGGTGGGTGGTCAGGATGAGGTTGGGTGGTTGGGATGAGGCCGGAATGGTTGGTTGAGTCGGAATGGTCGGGACGAGGTCGGGGCCGGAGCTCCGGCGACCAAGCCCAGGACCTTATCCCGAGCCACTTCCACGCCCTCATCCTGAGCCAAATCCCCCGACCTCATCCTGAGCCTGTCGAAGGATGGGCCACGCGCGCCCTACCTGCCCACAGCCGAAAATCCAGTGCAGGCGAATGCCTGCTAGGCCCGGCCGATCAGTATCCCGGCGGCGAAGACCAGCGCGCCGCCGAAGACGACCTGCAGCACGGCGCGCCAGAACGGCGTCGACATGTAGCGGTTCTGGATGAAGGCGATGGCCCAGAGCTCGACTACCACCACGCAGATGGCGATCGAGAGCGCCGTCCAGAAGCTGGGGATGAGGAAGGGCAGGGCGTGCCCCAGCCCGCCCAGCGCCGTCATGACGCCGCAGACCACGCCGCGTGTCACCGGCGAGCCGCGGCCGGTGAGCTTGCCGTCATCGGCCGCCGCCTCGGTAAACCCCATCGAGATGCCGGCGCCCACCGCCGCGGCGAGGCCGACCAGGAAGGTCTGCCAGGTATCCTGCGTCGCGAAGGCGGCCGCGAAGACCGGCGCCAGCGTCGACACCGACCCGTCCATCAGCCCGGCGAGCCCCGGCTGCACATAGGTCAGGACCAGCTGCCGCCGCGCTTCGGTGGCTTCCGCCTCGGCCTCGCCGTCGCCCAGATGCTCGGCTTCGAGCTCGTCGGCGGCGTGCTCATGCGCCTTTTCCTCCATGGCGAGATCGCCCAGCAGCTTGCGGATGGCGACATCCGTCGTCTGCTTGGCCGCCTCGAGATAGAAATGATAGGCCTGCTGCTCCATCTCGTAGCTCTGCTGGCGCACCGCCTCGAGATTGACCACTTCGCCCAGCCAGAGCGGGCGCCGCTGCATGAAGCCGGAGACGTGCTCGCGCCGGATCGGCACCAATTGCTTGCCGAACTTTTCCACATACATGTCGAGCAGGCGCCGCCGATGGCCGTCCTCCTCCTCCGCCATGCCGTCGAAAATCTTGGCCGTCGCGGGGTAATGCGCCCGGAGCTTTTCGGCATAGGTCGCGTAGATGCGGCTGTCCTCCTCCTCCGCCGCCACGGCCAGCGACAGGATTTCACGCTCGTTGAGCGAGGAAAAGGCGCGGCGATTGGGATGCAGCACGCGGCTCAGCATGGGTCGGGCTCCAACGGAGCGTTTCCAGGAAAGGTGCTCTTGCGGCTTTCCGTTTCGGAAACGCGACAAACGATACGTCTTTAGAACATTTCTAAATTAGCCCGCGCGCGGCGGCAAGGCCGTGGCCGCGACCTCCGCCATCAGCCAGTCGCGGAAGCGGCGGACCTTGCCGGGCATGTGCCGGCTGGCGCTGGTCGCGAACCAATAGCCGAATTCGCTCTCCACCGGGGGGAACGGCGCCATGAGCCGGCCGTCGGTGAGCGCATCGGCCGCCATCATCTCCACCGCCAGCAGCACGCCCTGGCCGGCGACCGCCGCATCGAAGGCCAGCGACGGGTCCGAATAGGTAGGGCCGTTGAGCGCCGGCAGCGGCGAAATGCCCGCCGCTTCGAACCAGCGCGCCCAGGAGAGCATCGTCGCCTCATCCAGGATCACCGGCGCCTGCAGCAGGTCGGCCGGCGATTTCAGCCGCCGCGCCAGCCCCGGCGCGGCGACCGGCAGCATGGTGCGCGGCCCCACCGGCTCGGCCCGCACCCCGGGCCAGTCGCCGCCGCCGAAGCGGATGCCGCAATCGATGTCCGGCCGGTCGAGATCGATGAGCTTGCCCGTCGCCACCACGCGGAATTCGAGCTCGGGATAGTTCGCCGTGAAGCGGCCGAGCCGCGACACCAGCCAGCGCGAGGCGAAGACGCTCCCCACCGTTAGCGTCAAAACCGGCGTCTCCCGCGCATCGAGCGCCGTCGCCGCGCTCTCCAGCGCCGCAAAGCCGCGCCGCAGCAGCGGCAATTGCGCCGCCAGCGCCGGCGAGGGCCTGAGCCCCCGCGCCGTGCGCTCGAACAGCGCCAGCCCCAGCCGCGCCTCGGCCCGCCTGATATGCTGGCTCACCGCCCCGATGGTGACCCCCAATTCCCCCGCCGCCGGCTCGAGTCCGCCCAGCCGCGCCACCGCCTCGATGGCGCGCAGGGCATTCAGCGGAAGGATCGGGCCAGCCATGGAGATTTTCTATAGCGCAGCCCAGCAAGTGTCCATTGTCCTCATCACGCCAGAGCGGGAGAACCACCCGGACACAGGAGGTCAAAATGTTGAAGCTCTACCGATGGCTCCGCACCCTGTTCACCGCCGCCGAGCCCGATTCCTTCGAAGGCCAAACCATCCGCAACTGGGCCGACCTGCCGCCCTATCACCCGTGGAAGCGCTGAGCGCAGGCAAAACTGGATTCCCGCCTTCGCGGGAATGAC
>DASZUI010000033.1:0-4873 GCA_035547675.1 Devosia sp. | reverse complement strand
AACGAGGGAGGCGAACTGGGCTATTCGCTGATGCATGCCTATGGCGCGGCCTTCGACAACCCGGACCTGATCGTCGCCTGCGTCATCGGCGACGGCGAGGCGGAGACGGGGCCGCTCGCCGCGTCCTGGCACTCGAACAAGTTCCTGAACCCCGCAAACGATGGCGCCGTGCTGCCGATCCTGCACCTCAACGGGTACAAGATCGCCAACCCGACCATTCTCGGCCGCATGAGCGATGCGGAGCTGCGGTCGCTCCTTGCGGGATTGGGTTATGCGCCGGTCTTCGTTGAGGGCGACGAGCCCATGCCCATGCACCGCCAGATGGCGGCGGCCCTGGACGCCGCCCTCGACGGCATCGGCGAAATCCAGGCCCGTGCCCGGCGCGTCGGGGCGGCCGCCGAACGGCCGGCCTGGCCGATGATCGTGCTGAGGAGCCCCAAGGGCTGGACCGGCCCGAAGGAAGTCGACGGCAAGAAGGTCGAGGGCTTCTGGCGCGCCCACCAGGTGCCGGTGGACAATGTCCGCGGCAACGAGGCGCATCGCGCCATCCTCGAGGCATGGATGCGGAGCTATGAGCCGGACAGGCTTTTCGATGCCGCCGGCAGGTTGCGGGCCGACCTGCGGGACCTGGCGCCGGCCGGTCGTCGCCGCATGAGCGCCAATCCCCATGCCAATGGCGGGCTGCTCAGGCGCGACCTGAAGCTTCCCGACTTCGCCGGCTACGCCATCGAGGTCGGGGAGCCCGGCGGGGTCGCGAGCGAATCCACCCGGCTCATGGGGCAGTTCCTGCGCGACGTGCTCCGGCTCAATGCGGAAGCGCGAAATTTTCGCATCATGGGCCCCGACGAGACGACGTCCAACCGGCTCGATGCGGTGTTCGAGGCGACGCCTCGCATGTGGATGGAGGACATCCGCCCCTATGATGAAGGCCTGGGCCATTCCGGCCGCGTGATGGAAGTCCTGAGCGAGCACCTCTGTCAGGGCTGGCTCGAAGGCTATCTGCTGACCGGGCGGCACGGCCTGTTCAACTGCTACGAAGCCTTCGTGCACATTGTGGATTCGATGTTCAACCAGCACGCCAAATGGCTCAAGGAAGCGCGCGACCTGCCGTGGCGGCAGCCGGTCGCCTCGCTCAACTACCTGTTGAGCTCGCATGTCTGGCGGCAGGACCACAACGGTTTCTCGCACCAGGACCCGGGCTTCGTCGATCTGGTGGCCAACAAGAAAGCCGACATCGTCCGCATCTACATACCGCCCGATGCGAACACGCTGCTCTGGACGACCGATCACGTACTGAGGACCTGGAACCGCATCAACGTGATCGTCGCCGGCAAGCAGCCGGCCCCGCAATGGCTCACCATGAAGGAGGCGGTGCCGCACTGCGAATACGGGCTCGGCATCTGGGACTGGGCCTGCCTCGGCCCCCGGAGCGGCAGGGAAGACGGCGAGCCGGACATCGTCATGGCGGCGGCCGGCGACGTGCCGACCATGGAAACCCTGGCGGCGATCGACCTGCTGCACCAGGCCCTGCCGGAGCTCCGCATCCGCATGATAAATGTCGTCGACCTGATGGCGCTCATGCCTCGGGAGCGGCATCCCCACGGCATCAGCGACGAGGATTTCGACGCTCTGTTCACGCGCGACCGGCCGGTCGTCTTCGCCTATCACGGCTATCCCTACATGATCCACCGGCTGACCTACCGGCGGACCAATCACGACAATTTCCATGTGCATGGCTTTATGGAGGAGGGGACGACGACCACGCCGTTCGACATGACGGTGATCAACGAGCTCGACCGCTTCCACCTCGCCATTGCCGCGCTCGACCGCCTGCCGTCCCTGGGCAGCCGCGCGGCCGAGGCCAAGCAGGCGTTCCGCCACAAGCTGCACGAGCACCACGCCTATATTCGCGAGCATGGGGAGGATTTGCCCGAAATCCGCAATTGGGTCTGGCCCTATGCGCGCCGGGCTGCCGAGGACCGGGACTGGTGAGCCCGCCGGGCGCGGGCGGGGAGGGCGGCGAGGCGGTGGCCGCGCTGAACGCCGGCTCCTCGAGCATAAAGTTCGCCCTGTTCTCTGCGGATGCGGCGCCCGAGGAGATCATGCGCGGGCAGATCGAGCACATAACCCATGCCGATGGCGATGCCCTGCTGCGCGAACTCGAATCCCATCTGGATGGCCGGCAGCTCGCGGCTATCGGCCACCGCATCGTCCATGGCGGCAGCCGTTTCGTCGCGCCCGTACGGCTGACGCCGGAGATAATCGCCGCGCTGCGCGATCTGACCCCGCTGGCACCGCTTCACCAGCCGCTCGGCCTCGCCCCGATCGAGGCGATCGCCACCGTGCGCCCCGGCCTGACGCAAATCGCCTGCTTCGACACCGCCTTTCACCACGATCTCCGGCCGCCCGCCAGCCGCTATGCCATTCCGCGCGCCTTTGAGGCCAAGGGAATTCGCCGCTACGGCTTCCATGGCCTCTCCTACGAGTATATTGCCCGCCGGCTGAAGGAGACCTCGGCCCCCGGACGCAAGGTCGTCGTTGCCCATCTCGGGAGTGGCGCCAGCCTCTGCGCCATGCTGGATGGGCGCAGCATCGACACCACCATGGGCTTTTCGGCGCTCGACGGGCTGGTCATGGCCACGCGCCCCGGGGCGATCGATCCGGGCATATTGCTCTACCTGCTGAAGCAGGAGGGCTTTACGCCCGATCGGCTTGAGCAATTCCTCTACCACGAATGCGGCCTGCTCGGCGTTTCGGGGCTGTCTGCCGATATGCGCGACCTGCTCGGCAGCGACGATCCGCGCGCCGCCGAAGCCATCGATCTGTTCGCCTTCTCCATCAGCCGCCACATCGCCGAGATGGCGAATTCCCTGGGTGGCCTCGATGTGCTGGTCTTCTCGGGCGGCATCGGCGAGCACGCGCCGGTTCTGCGGGCCATGGTCGCCGCGCGGCTGGGCTGGCTCGGCGCCGTCCTTGACGAGGCGGCCAACCGCGCCGCCGCCCCCCGCATCAGCGCCGCCGGCTCCCGGATCGAACTCCGCATCATTCCCACCGATGAGGAATTGATCATCGCCGAGCATACCGTGGCCGCCTTGGGCCGGTCCTAGCCTCAGCCGCCGGTCCTCGCGTGCGCCGGGGACTTCGCCCCGAACATCTCCCGATCGCGGGAATGCAAATCGTTGGGGTCGAAATATTTGTCGGCCCATTTGCCGTCGGTGCCGAGGAACCACTCCGCCTCGACCGCGGCGCTGCGCTTGTCGGCCGGCGGCTCCGCCGTCATGGCGGCTGAGCCCTTTCCCTTCGGGCCTTTGGCGGTTTGGTCGAGGAAGTTGAAGTGGTCGATCAAGAGCACCGCCTCGATCGTAAAGGCGGTTACGACTGCCTCGTCGTGGATACAGAGCAGGTTGTCGCCATTCACATGCTCGGCGGCGAGCGCCAGGTTTGACGAGCCGCAATAGACAACCGGGTCATCGCCGCCAAAGCCGCAGACCACGAATTTGTGGTGAATCTGGTGGGCCTCCGGCGAGAGGATATTGGGCACCTGGTCGAAGGGCGGCGGCAGCTGGGTATATTTCGGCTTGCCCGTGACGAGCACGCCATGGCTCTGGCCGACGGGATAAAAGGTGATGCCCTGCGGATCGTCCGAAATGCCGTAGCTGAAAAGCCTGGTGTCTTTGTGGAGCGCGGTCAGCTTCTCATAGACGGGATTGGGCGCCGTGCTGCTCGTCGTCATGAGGGCGAAGAAGACGTTGCCGCCCTTCTCCGCCTCCTGGTCGCAACGTTTGACGATCTCGTCGAGCCGCGCGGCGGCCGCATCCTTCGAGCGGGGCGAGAAGGTCACGTCGAAACGCGGCAGCCCGCCATGCTCCTCGAACGGGAAGGGCTTCTGCGCGAAATCGCTCGCAATGAACGCGGGCGCCTTGACGCCGTCGTCCCACGCCTCCTGGAAGACGCCGGCATAGAGTTTGGCGACCTCGGGATTTTGGAAGACGATGACGTGATTGGCGTTCACATAGAGTCCCGTGACCGAGAAATTGGTCGACCCGGTCAGCACGCTCTCCGGCTGGTCGCCCCTATGGACGATGAAGACCTTGTCGTGCGAGTAGCGGCCGAAGCGGCCGCGCTTGATCGCCGCGGCGCCGGCGGCCTTGGCGAAAAGTTGCTCGAACTCGTCCTCCGGCTTGGGCTCGGCCGCGTCGTGATGCAGGTCGGCATTGTCGAGAATGATGCGCGCCTTGCCGGCTTTGCCGAGGGTCAGCAGCATGTGGACGACGCCCGGGTCGTTGAGGTCATATGCGAACACATCGATCCTGGCGTCGGCGGCCTGATCGACCGCCTCGAGCATTTCATAGACCCGGCTGCGCGCGGTGAAGCCGAGCCACTTGTATTGTTGCTCATAGGTATAAGGATGGCCCTGCGGGTCCTTCCCGGCTACCTTGCCGGTGTCGTAGTCGAGCGGCGCGTCGGTGGGGCGGGTCGGCAGCTTGTCCCCGAAATGATGCACGAAGGCCTGGCTCTGCACGAAGCCGCGGGTGAAACCGAGCTTCACGGCCCCGTCCTTGAAGGGCTGCAGCGGCACGGTGATCCTGGCCCCGGCGGCGGCATCGAGCGCCAGCATGTGCCGGTTCGCGTCGAAATAGCGTGGCGTCACCGTATAGGTGTAATCGCCGAAGGGTGGATCGAGGCCCTGATGGTCGAGGCCGGGGACATGGACCCAGCGGAATTTGTGGATGGGGGCGTTGGCCGTCGAATAGGGCGGCTCGTCCGGCACCTGCGCATGGGCGGCAGGGTCCTTGAACTGGAGATCGTTCCACAGGAAGTAGGAAGGCCTGCCCGGCGGCGTCACCTGGATCGTGAAGCCCGCAAGATCGGC
>DASZUI010000032.1:0-26145 GCA_035547675.1 Devosia sp. | reverse complement strand
CCCACAGATCGCCATCGACCAGCGCCAGCTTTTCCGCCGCGCGAAAGGGCGCGAGCAGCGCCAAGGTCTCGGGCCCGAGCCGCTCCCGCTGCACCCGCACCATGACGGCGCTGCCATCCGCCGTCGATTCTGCCTGAAACGGATTGCCCGCCGCAAGGCGCAGCCAATCCTCCGCCGATCGGATGATGATCGGATGTGGCTTGCCCAGCTGCGCCAGGAAGGCCGCCTCGAGCCGCCGCTCCAGCGCCGGCGCCGCCTCGTCGGCCTCGAACAGCAGATTGCCGGTCGCCAGCAACGCCTGCGGCGAGCGCAGCCCGGCGCCCTCCGCCAGCGCGATCAGGTCGGCCGCCGTCACGCGCCGCCCCGGCAGCACCACCGAATAGAGCAGCGCCACATAGCGCGGCATCAGACCGGCTCGAACTCGGGCTTGACCTCTTCGAGTTCGATCAGCGTGCCGTCGAAATCCTTGGGATGGAGGAACAGCACCGGCAGCCCATGCGCCCCGATCCTCGGCTTGCCGTCGCCCAGAACGCGTGCCCCCCCGGCGACCAGCGCCGCCGCGGCGCCCTCCAAATCGTTCACCTCGAAGCAGACATGGTGCATGCCGCCCTCGGGGTTCTTCGCCAGGAATTTGCCGATCGGCGAGTCCGCCCCGAAAGGCTGCATCAGCTCGACCTTGCTGTTGGCCAGCAGCACGAAAACCACCGTGACGCCATGCTCCGCGAGGACCTGAGGCGCGCTCACCTCGGCCCCCAGCAGGTCGCGATATTTGGCCCGGGCGGCCTCGAGATCGGGGACAGCGATGGCGACGTGATTGAGGCGGCCGATCATCTTGAGCCTCGAAAGGAAGGCCCCCTCACCCGGATGGCTGCGCCATCCGACCTCTCCCCCAAAGGGAGAGGTGACCCGCGCCAAAGGCCCCGCCTTCCCTCACCTCTCCCCCGGGGGAGAGGTGGTGACCTGCGGCAAAGGCTCCGCCCTTCCTCACCTCTCCCTTGGGGGAGAGGTCGACGCGAAGCATCGGGTGAGGGGGCCTTCCGCACAGACCAGCTCATCTATTCCCCAGCCTCCCCTCGATCCGGTCGAGCACGGAGAACGCCGCTTCGAGCACATTGGTGCCCGGCCCGAAGATTTCCGCCACCCCCGCCTGCTTGAGGAACGCGTAGTCCTGCTCTGGGATGACGCCGCCGACGACGACCGTCACCTCACCCAGCCCCCGCGCCCTGAGTTCGCCGATCAGCTCCGGAACCAGCGTCTTGTGTCCCGCCGCGAGCGAGGACACGCCCACCGCATCCACCTTGAGCTCGGCCACATGCGCCGCCGCCTCGGGCGCCGTCTCGAACAATTCGCCCATATGGACGTCAAAACCGAGATCGGCGAAGGCGGTCGCGATCACCTTGGCGCCCCGGTCATGCCCGTCCTGGCCGATCTTGGCGATGAACAGCGAGGGCGGCCGACCCTCCCGCGCATTGAACCCGGCGAGCCGCGACTGCATGGCGGCATATTGCGGATCGCCGGCGTAGCGGGCGCCATAGACGCCCGAAATCACGCGCGTCGTTGCCGAATACCTGCCGAAGACGTTCTCAAGCGCTTCACTTGTTTCACCCAGTGTCGCCCGCGCCCGCGCCGCGGCAATCGCCGCCTCGAGCACATTGCCGCCCGTCCGCGCCGCCTCGCGCAAGCCCTCAAGCGCCCGCTCGACCGCCCCGGAATCCCGCCGCGCCCGGATATCGTTGAGCCGCGCGACCTGCTCGGCCCGCACCCGCGCATTGTCGATCTCGCGCACCTCGATGCGCGAATTTTGCTCGCTCGTGTAACGGTTTACGCCGACGACGACCTCCTCGCCGCGGTCGATCGCCGCCTGCCGGATCGCCGCCGCCTTCTCGATTTCGAGCTTGGGCGTCCCGGCGGCGACCGCCGCGATCATGCCGCCCTCCGCCTCGACCGAAGCGATCAGCGCCCGTGCCTTTTCCACCAGCTCCGCCGTCAGCGCCTCGATGTAATAGGAACCGCCCAAGGGATCGACCACATCGGTCACCCGCGTTTCGTGCTGCAGGATCAGCTGCGTATTGCGCGCGATCCGGGAGGAAAATTCCGTCGGCAGCGCAATGGCTTCGTCGAAGGAGTTCGTGTGAAGGCTTTGCGTACCGCCCAGCACCGCCGCCAGCGCCTCGAACGCCGTCCGCACGATATTGTTGTGCGGATCCTGCTCCGTGAGCGATACGCCCGAGGTCTGGCAATGCGTCCGCAGCATCAGCGAGCGCGGGTCCTTCGCGCCCAGCCCCTGCATCAGCTCGGCCCAGAGCACGCGCGCCGCCCGAAGCTTGGCGATCTCGACAAAAAAATTCATGCCGATGCCGAAGAAGAAGCTCAGGCGCCCGGCAAAACCATCGATGTCGAGCCCCCGCGCCATCGCGGCCCTGGCATAGGCGAGCCCGTCGGCGAGCGTGTAGCCCAGCTCCTGCACCGCCGTCGCGCCGGCCTCGTGCATGTGATAGCCCGAAATCGAAATCGAGTTGAATTTCGGCATGTTGGCCGCCGTGAAGGCGATGATGTCGCCGACGATCCGCATCGAAGGCTCAGGCGGATAGATATAGGTGTTGCGGACCATGAACTCCTTGAGGATGTCGTTCTGGATGGTCCCCTCGAGCTGGCCGGGCGCCACCCCCTGCTCCTCCGCCGCCACGATGAACATGGCAAGCACCGGGATCACCGCCCCGTTCATCGTCATCGACACCGACATCCTGTCGAGCGGGATGCCGTCGAAGAGCAGCTTCATGTCCTCGACGGAATCGATCGCGACGCCCGTCTTGCCGACATCGCCGGTGACGCGCGGATGATCGGAATCGTAGCCGCGATGCGTGGCGAGATCGAAGGCGACGGAGAGCCCTTTCTGTCCGTGCTCCAGCGCCTGCCGAAAGAAGGCATTGCTCTCCCGCGCCGTCGAAAAGCCGGCATATTGCCGGATCGTCCAGGGCCGGTTGGCGTACATCGTCGCCCGGATGCCGCGCGCGAACGGCGCTTCGCCCGGCATCGCCGAGGCAGCCCCGGGCGGCAGGTCGGCAGCGAAATAGACAGGCTTCACGCCGACCCCGCCATAGTCGCGGTTGAGCGAAGCGGCGGACTCGGCCCTGAGCTCGCTAGCGGCGAGCTTTTCCCAATCGGCGAAGGTGGGAAGCTTAGGCAAGAGCACCCCCACCCGACCCCTTCGGGGCCACCCCTGCCTCTGCCGAGGCCTTTTCCCGCTCAAATCGATCCACCGGATCGATTTGCCCCTCCGGGTCGCTCCAAAGCCCCACAAGGGGGAGGGAGAACGGTGCCGCGCGGCTCCCTCCCCCTTGTGGGGAGGGAAGCGGCAGCAGGGTGGGGGTGGCCGCGCGCACCATCATACCCCCTCGAACTCCATGATCACCTCATCCACCGCCAGCACCGCCCCGGGCTTCACCTTCACGCTGGCGACGCGGGCGCGCCGCTCGGCGCGCAGCACGTTCTCCATCTTCATCGCCTCGACCACGGCGAGCGGCTGGCCGTCCTCGACCACATCGCCCTCCCTGACATCGATCCGGACCACCTGCCCCGGCATCGGGCAGAGCAGGAAACGCGACAAATCGGGCGGCGCCTTGACCGGCATATGGGCCATGAGCTCCGCGACGCGCGGGCTCAGCGTCCGGACAGCAAGCTCGGCGCCGCGATAGCGCAGCACGAAACCGCCGGTCGTCCGCCGCACCTTGAGCACGCGCACCACGCCATCGACGCGTACCCGCGCGATGGTGTCGCCCGGCGCCCAGTTCATCTCGACCAGCAGGCGCCCGCCCTCGTGCTCCAGCCAGAACTCGCCATGCTTTTCCGTGACCGCGAACTGCCAGCGTCCGCCATCCGTGAGCACCACCCAGTCCCGCCGCACCTCGAATTCGTCCGGGCGAGGCAGACCGGCAAAGCCTCGCCGCGCCAGCACATAGGCCGCGCAACAGGCAAAGGCGGCAAGCTCGCGCAAAATGTCGGGCGCCAGCGTCACGCCCGAAAAGCCTTCGGGAAATTCCTCGGCGATATAGCCCGTGGTGAGCCGCCCGGCGCGGAACCGCTCCTGCTGCATCACCGCCGAGAGGAAGGGCAGATTATTGCCCACCCCCTCGACCTCGAACTCGTCGAGCGCCACGGCCATGACATCGATCGCCGCCCCCCGCGTCGGCGCCCAGGCGCAGAGCTTGGCAATCATCGGATCGTAGAAGGTCGAAATCTCCCCGCCCTCATAGACGCCGGTGTCGTTGCGCACCGCATGGTCCGCCGCGACCTCCGCCGGCGGCCGGTAGCGCGTCAGCCGGCCGGTCGAGGGCAGGAAATTGCGATAGGGGTCCTCGGCATAAAGCCGGCTCTCGATCGCCCAGCCATCGAGCCGCACCTCCTCCTGCTTCAGCGGCAGCGCCTCGCCCGCCGCCACGCGCAGCATCAGCTCGACCAGGTCGAGACCCGTCGTCAGCTCCGTCACCGGGTGCTCGACCTGCAGGCGCGTGTTCATCTCGAGGAAATAGAACTTGCGCTCCTTGTCGACGATGAACTCCACCGTCCCGGCCGAAAAATACCCCACCGCCTTGGCCAACGCGACCGCCTGCTCGCCCATCGCCCTGCGGGTCGCCGTGTCGAGGAAAGGCGACGGCGCCTCCTCGATCACCTTCTGGTTGCGCCGCTGGATCGAGCATTCGCGCTCGTTGAGATAGAGGACATTACCGTGCCGGTCGCCGATCAGCTGGATTTCGATATGCCGCGGCTCGGTGACGAATTTCTCGATGAAGATGCGGTCGTCGCCGAAGGATGACGCCGCCTCGGACTTGCTGCGCTCAAAACCCTCGCGCGCCTCGGCGTCCGAATGCGCGATCCGCATCCCCTTGCCGCCGCCGCCCGCCGACGCCTTGATCATCACCGGATAGCCGATCTGGCGGGAAATCCGCACTGCCTCCTCGGCGTCCCTGATCAGCCCCATATGCCCCGGCACGGTCGAAACCCCCGCCTCGGCGGCGATCTTCTTCGAGGTGATCTTGTCGCCCATTGCCTCGATCGCCTCGACCGGCGGCCCGACGAACGCGATGCCCTCGGCCTCGAGCGCCGCCGCGAAAGCCGGGTTTTCCGACAGGAACCCATACCCCGGATGCACCGCCTCGGCGCCGCTCGCCCTGCAGGCCGCCACGATCTTCTCGATCGAAAGATACGAATCCCGCGCCGCCGACCCGCCCAGCGCCACCGCCTCGTCGGCCATCTTCACATGCAGCGCATTGGCATCGGCGTCCGAATAGACCGCAACGGTCCGAATCCCGAGCCGCCTGGCCGTCTTGATGACCCGGCAGGCAATCTCGCCACGATTGGCAATGAGGAGGGAGGAGAACATTAGGAGCTACCCAACAGAACGGCAATGGCGTGATAGACGCCCTCGGGATTTCGCAGCACGTCGTTGTTCCAAAAGCGCAAGACCTTAAACCCACGCGCAGCAAGGTAGTTGTCGCGTTCGGCATCGGCGACTTCCGCGACCTTGGTCGCGTGGCTATCTCCATCGATCTCGATGACGAGACACTCGCTCAGCGAAGCGAAATCGACGAAATAAGGTCCCAGTGGAACCTGTCGCCGGAAATGGTGCCCAGCCCGACGGAAGGGATGAAGGATCCGCCACATTGCCCGTTCCGGCTCGGTGGGTGACTGGCGAAGCTTTTTGGCGAGCTCGGCGGCCATGGCTCACCCCCCTCCCATCCTCCCCCGCAAGGGGGGAGGAGTGCCTGGGGCATAGCGGTGCAACATCGTCTCCCTCCCCCTTGCGGGGAGGGGACAGGGGTGGGGGTACCCAGCCCACCTCACAGCGGAATATTCCCATGCTTCTTGGCCGGCACGCTGGCCTTCTTCCCCCGCAGCGTCTCGAAGGCGCGGATGACCCGCCGCCGGGTTTCGTGTGGCATGATCACGTCGTCGATGAAGCCGCGCTCGGCGGCGACAAAGGGGTTGGCGAAGCGCGCTTCGTAGTCGGCCGTGCGCCGGGCGATCTTCTCCGCATCGCCCAGTTCCGAGCGGTAGAGAATTTCCGAGGCGCCTTTGGCCCCCATCACCGCGATCTCGGCGGTCGGCCAGGCATAGTTCACGTCCGCGCGGATATGCTTGGAGGCCATCACGTCATAAGCCCCGCCATAGGCCTTGCGCGTGATCACCGTCACCTTGGGCACCGTGGCCTCGGCATAGGCGAAGAGCAGCTTCGCCCCATGCTTGATGATGCCGCCATATTCCTGCGCCACCCCCGGCAGGAAACCTGGCACGTCGACCAGCGTCAGGATGGGAATGTTGAAGGCATCGCAGAAGCGGATGAAGCGCGCCGCCTTCTTGGATGAATTGATGTCGAGGCACCCCGCCAGCACCAGCGGCTGGTTGGCGACTACCCCCACCGTCTCGCCGTTGAGCCGGACGAAGCCGGTGAGGATATTGCCGGCATGGTCCTTCTGCAGCTCGAGGAAATCGCCCTCGTCGGCGAGCTTTTCCACCACCTCGCGCATGTCGTAGGGACGCGTGGCGCTCGCCGGCACGACGGTATCGAGCGACGCATCGATCCGGTCCACCGTGTCGTCGGTCGCAACGCGCGGCGCCTTCTCGCCGGCATTGAGCGGCAGCAGGTCGAACAGCCGGCGCACTTCGAGGAGCGTATCGACATCGTTCTCGAAAGCCGCATCGGCGACGGACGACACCCGCGTATGCGTCCCGGCCCCGCCCAATTCCTCATGCGTGACGATCTCGGAGGTGACCGTCTTCACCACGTCGGGCCCGGTCACATACATGAAGCTCGTATCGCGGACCATGTAGATGAAATCGGTCATGGCCGGCGAATAGACCGCCCCGCCCGCCGTCGGCCCCATGATCACCGAAATCTGCGGAATGGCGCCCGAGGCCTGCACATTGCGCCAGAACACCTCGGCATAGCCGCCCAGCGAGGCGACGCCCTCCTGGATGCGCGCGCCACCGGAATCGTTGAGCCCGATCACCGGCGCCCCGTTCTGCACCGCCAGATCCATGATCTTGCAGATCTTCTGCGCATGGGTTTCGGAGAGCGAGCCGCCGAAGACGGTAAAATCCTGGCTGAAGACATAGACCATGCGGCCATTGATCGTGCCCCAGCCGGTGACCACGCCGTCGCCGGGGATCACTGTCTTGTCCATGTCGAAATCCGTCGCCCGGTGGGTGACGAACATGTCGTATTCCTCGAAGCTGCCGGGATCGAGCAGCACGTCCAGCCGCTCGCGCGCGGTGAGCTTGCCCTTGCCGTGCTGCGCGGCGATCCGCTTCTCGCCGCCGCCCAGCCGCGCCGCCGCGCGCCGCGCCTCGAGCGCCGAAATGATCTTCTCCACCCTCGTCCCCCCGCCCCTCTCAGCGGGGCGATGCTTGACCGGGTGGTGAAACTAAAGCGCTTTCAGGAAAAGTGGTATCCACTTTTCCGGGTCAAAACCGCGACGATTGAACAGCTTGGCCGCGATCGCTCAGGCCGCGCGCGGATCGACGATGACGCGTCCGGCCACGCCGCCGGCCAGAATGCGCTCCGCCACGGCCGGCAATTCGGCGAGCTTCACCTCCTCCACCCAGGAGGCGTAGCTGGCGGTGAACAGCGTCGACAGCCGGTCCCAGGCGCCGACCCGCGCCTCATAGGGCTGCATCACCGAATCGACGCCGAAAAGCGTCACGCCCCTCAGGATGAACGGCAGCACGCTCCCCTCGAACACCACCCCGCCGGCATTGCCCACCGCGGCGACGGCCCCGTCGCGCTTCATCTTCTTGAGGAGTTCGGCGAGCATTTCGCCGCCGACATTGTCGATGGCGCCGGCCCATTGCTCCTTGTCGAGCCCCTTGCCCGAGCGGGTGATCACGGCCTCGCGCTGCACAACGTCCGCCGCGCCCAGCGCGCGCAGCCGGTCGTGGAGCGCCGCCCGCCCGCTCACGGCCACCGCCGCATAGCCGAGCCTTGCCAGCAGCAGCACGGCCAGCGAGCCGACGCCGCCCCCCGCCCCCGTCACCAGCACCGGACCGCCGGCTGTCGCCAGGCCGTCGCTCTTCAGCCGGTTGATGGCCAGCATGGCGGTGAGTCCCGCCGTCCCCAGCACCATCGCGTCGCGCGTGGACATTTGCCTTGGCAGCGGCACCAGCCAGTCCGCCTCGACCCGCGCCCGCTGCGCGAAGCCGCCCCAGCGCGTCTCCCCGACCCGCCAGCCGGTCAGGATCACCGCCTGGCCGGAGCGATAGCGGTCGTCGGTGCTCTCGAGCACGCGCCCGGCGAAATCGATGCCCGCTACATGGGGATAGGCCTTCACCAGATTGCCCCGGCCGGTCAGGCACAGCGCATCCTTGTAGTTGAAGCCGCTCCACTCGATCCCGACCAGCACATTGCCGGGCGGCAGCTCGGCGTCCTCGACCGACTCCACGCAGCTCGTGAGCCCGCCATTGGCCGCCTTCCGTATTACGAGGGCTCGAAAGCTCATTCACCCATCCCCGCCGCCAGCACCCGCGATAGGCCATCGCGCGCCTGCTGCAACTGTGCAACGCCCGAATCGCGCTATCGGCTGCCCGTCAATAGGAATGGAGCAAATCGGCTCCCGGCACACCCGCCATGACCAGCCCGTCGCCGATCGCGGACAGCAGCCCGCCATCCGCCACCATCATGCCGAGCCGCGGCAGGATACCGCCGGCCTTGAACTGCGCACTCGACAATATCGCCGGCAGGTAGCGGGCGACCAGCGCATTCTGGCCGGCGCGCGCCCCCGCCGAAACGGCGACCGCGGCCCCGAGCTCGCGGTCGGCCACGGCATAGGCGAGCGCATCGTCGACGGCCGCGCTCCAGTCGTGCCGGCGATAGGCGTCCAGCATCGGCACGAAATAGTACCAGGGCGGCGGCAGCGGCGCCGCGGCGAGCACGGCGTTCGCCTCCGCCGCCGCATGGCTCCAGTCGCCGGTCTGCATCAGGGCATTGGCATAGGAGGCGCGTGCGTCGAGGTCCGCCGGGCTCAGTGCGAGTGCCGCGACGAACTCGGCCACCGCGTCGTCGTGCTGGCCCGCAATGTCCAGCACCCGCGCCCGGAAGGCGTGCACGAAGCTGCTCTGCGGCGCGAGCGCCACCGCCTTGTTCATCGCCGCCAGCATGTTGTCGAGCCCCGTCCTGTCCTTCGACCAGTCGCCGATGCGCGGCAGGTTCAGCCAGGCGCGAGCCGCAATCGCGGCCGCGTTGGAGGGGTCGTCCTTGAGCAGGCGGTCGAGGCAGGTGAAAACGTCGCCGTCGGAACCGGCCTTCTCCTGCTCGCCGGCGCCGCGGAAGCGCAGCAGGCAGGTATAGGTCGTCGGATGCTGCTCGACCTCCACCCGCCGCTCGATCCAGGCGCGGCCCGCCACATGCAGCGGCCCCCGATAGGTGCCGAGCCGCCCCACGATCAGCCGGGCCGCATCGGCGGCAACGGGCGCCGGATCGCCGTCGGGCATGGGTATTTCGACATCGGTCGACCAGCCGCCCGCGAGATGGCCCGTGATCTTCAGCTGGCCGTTCCAGGGCTGCACATAGCCGGAAAAGGTCAGGGCCGGGGTCGATTCGGGCGTGGAGGCGCCGGCCACCGCCACGTCGGGAAAGCCGGCCAGGTCCTGGGCGACGCTCTGCTGCAGCGCCGCGGCGAGCTTGTCGAGCCCGGGCGACCCGGTCTGGTTCACGAAGCGCCCGATCCTCACCACCGGCGGCCCCGGCACGGCTTCCGCCGGCACAAGCCGGGACCAATTCCGCTCCAGGCCGACAAACCCGGCCACCGCGACGAGCAGCACGGCGACCAGCGCTGCCGGCCACAGCCGGAACCGCCGCACGCCCGCCGCCACAGCGCTTTGATTCGGCGCTGCCGCGACCGCAGCTGCCGCCTGAGCGGGCGCGCCGGCGTCGAACGGCACCGGCGGCGTCCCGCTCGCCGCGTCCGCCGCGGCAACAGCGGCGCCGGGCTCGATCGCTTCGAACTCCGGCACGTAGCGGCCGACGGGCAGGCGTATCCGTACCGCAACGCCGGTTTCCGGCAGCGCGTAATAGCGCTCGAGGGCCGCCCGCAGCCGCCGCGCCTGCACGCGCACGATCGGATCGCTCTGCGGATCGAAATTCTGAGGCCGGCCAAGCACATCGACCGCGATGGCATAAGCTTTGACGGCCTGCTCGTTGCCCGCCAGCTTCTGCTCGACCACATAGCGGAGGAACTTCGCCAGCTGGGGCGAGCGCTGAATCTCGTCCCACTGCAATAATTCGGCCAAGGTCGCGCGGACCTGCTCTTGTTCTATCGCTCTTGCCAACACGCCATCCCCGAGGCGCTGAGTTTTACATGTTAATCGGGCACAGTTAACCTTAAAATTACGCCCTTGCCCTTCCGAAGCAGGCGGGTGCCCGGGCATACCGGGGTTATCGCTGAACAAGATCAGCCTGCCCTGGGGTTGAAGAGCCACCTTCCCCACACGGCAAAGCGACAGGGCCATGGCCTTTCGCCTGACATTGTTCTTGGGGCGATCGCCGGCGTGCGGGGTGGGGGCCCGCGCCTGGCAGAAGGTGGTTTTGCTAAGCCTGACTCTGTCGCGGGCTCCGGGCCCGCACAGTGGATCGATAGCAGTCGGTGTGCCCGCTGTCGCGGGCGCTGGGGGATATCGGCTGGCCGCGCGTTCGGCAAGCCCGAGTAAACGACTGGCTGCTGCCTGCGTCCAATGGCAGCCTGTCGGGCGGGGAGCGATGTTGCACGACGGATCAAATCCGGCGACGCATTCCCAGGCATCGCTTCCCGCTAATTCCTGCGGTGCGGATTACACCCCGCAGCAGAGGCCACGGAACGGCGCTTCCCGGTTGTTCCCGGCCCTATCAGGGGAGAAGCCCTGACGCGCGAGCCAAGGCGGTGGCCAGCGCGCGTCCCCAGCGGGCTTCTCCCCTACTTCTTCGATGCAACGGAACTCAGGTGATGGCGGCGAGCACTTCGCCGAGCCGCTGTTCGCGCCGCCCGGCGCCCGAGGGGCCGCCGCCGCGGCTCGCCTTCCACAGCAGGTTCAAGGTGCCGTCATCGAACAGCTTGAACAGGCACGGCACCACATAGCTCTTGCGCGAGACGGCCGGCGTGTTGCGCAGGAAATCGGCCACCTGCCGCGTCACCCCGGCCATCTGCCGCTTCCGTCCGGTGGGCGACGGCGCCGGCTCGAGTTCCGCCAGCGCTTCGGCGGCCAGCGCGCTGGCATGCAGCGTGCGGAAATCCTTCGCCGTCACATGCGCCTTGGCTGCTTCGGCGATATAGCTGTTGATCATCTCGCCCGTGACCGGCCGCAGTTGCCCCGCCTCATCGCGGAACACCAGCAGCCGCCGCCCGGTCAGCGTCTTGATGCGCGCTACCGCCGCCGCCAGCCGCCGGTCGGCGATTTCGTAGCGGGCTTCCTTGCCGCTTTTTGCCGGAAAGCGCAGCGCGATCTTGCCGCCGCGCACCCGCACATCGCCGGCATAGAGCGTCCCGGCGCCGCGCGTACCCGAGCTCCTCAGATATTTCTCGCGCCCGATCCGCATCGCCGTGCGGTCGATCAGCGCCACCGCGATGGCGACCGCCAGCGTCTGCGAGCCCGCCGGCGCCGAGAGGTCGCGCGACACGCGCCGGCGCAGCGCCGGCAGCGCCGTTGCGAGCAGGCCGAGCCGCCGCTGCTTGCGCGCCAGCCGCTGCTCCTCCCAGGCCGGATGGTAGATATATTGCGTGCGGCCCTCGCTATCCTGGCCCATCGCCTGGATATGCGCGCGGGGGTGGCTGGCGATCTTCACCGAAGTCCAGGCAGGCGGGATGCCGAGCGCGGCGCAGCGCGCCTTCTCTTCGCCCGCCAGCACCCTGCCCTCGGCATCGAGATAGCAAAAGCCTCGCCCGCGCCGCTGCCGCGTAATCGTCAGCAACTCGCGCGAGGCGTGAATCAGCTTGGCCATGTTCAGTAGTGATTATTGGCGGAAAGGCCCGGGTTGTAGACGGCGAACCACCAGAAGACCAAGGCGAGCACGACGACCGCCACGATCGTGGAGACGACAAGGATCCAGGTCGTATTCGAACGCCGGTCGCCCTGGCGCACCTCCACGGTGGACTTGTGAGGATCATAGGTTTGCATGGGATGCTCCCTCATGGCTGCAACCCTAACGCCATGCCGCCACGCCAGTTCCGGCCGGTGAGCCGCGCTTAACCATGCCGATAGGCAGCCTGGCCCCATTCATCGCCCGCTAATGAGCCCGGCCCGATCCTGCTCCCGCCTAGCTGGGGGATTGCTCATGGCCTCGAAACGGCACCAGGTTTCGGAATGGCGTTTTTCCTACCGCGTCGTGCTGCCGGTGGTGCTCGCCGTCGCGGTCACCGTCGCCGCAGTCGCCGGCTTCGTCTATTGGTCGACGGCGCGCAGCGACGATCGCGCGCTCGACCGGCAGACCCGCCTTATCGCGCGCGCCATCGACGAGCAGGCCCGGCTGCTGGCCGATGGCCAGGCCTATTATTCCGATTGGGACGAGGCCATCACCGCGCTGCGCAACAACGACACCGGCTGGCTCGACGACAATCTCGGCTCGGACCTGTTCAGCCGCAATCATTCGGACCGGATCTACGTCCTGAGCCCCCAGACGCGGGTCATCTACGCCATGTTCAACGGCGGCAGGACCGCAGCCAGCCGCTTCGAGGCCGACCGCGCGGCCATCACCCGATGCTCGACAAGCTCCGCGCCATCGATGCGGCGGGCGCCCTCGCCGCCTATGACGACGGCAACAGCAGCGACGTGCCCGCCATCCACGACATCGTCTCCGTGAACGGCCGCCCCGCCTTCGTCGACGTGAGCGCCATCATGTCCGAATCCGGCGACGACGACCTCAAGATCGCCCCCGGCAGCGAAAATCTGCTCGTCGGCGTGCGCTTCCTCGATAACGTGCTCGCCAAGGTGCTGACCGAGCAATATCTCATCGACCGGCCGGCCTTCGCGCTCCAGCCTTCGGGCGACGCGAACCTCGCCGAATACCGGCTGAGGAACGAGGCCGGCGACACCGTGGGCTGGCTGAGCTGGGTGCCCGATCGCCCCGGTGCGCAGATTCTGCGCGAGACCCTGCCCGCCATGCTTGGCGCCCTGGCCATCGCCGCGCTGACCATATTGCTGCTGGTCCGCGGCCTCTACCGGACCACGGCGGCGCTCGAGGCGGGCCGCGCCGAGGCCGAATACAACGCCAACCACGATCCGCTGACCGGCCTCGCCAATCGCGCCTTTTTCGCGCACCGGCTCGAGGAGGCGCTCAGCGGCTCCGGCGACAAAGCCGACATCGCCCTCCTGGCGCTCGACCTCGATCGTTTCAAGCAGGTCAACGACACGCTCGGCCACGAGGCCGGCGACCAATTGCTCAGGGAAGTCGGCCAGCGCCTTACACCGCTGGTCACCGAAGCGGATACCGTTGCCCGTCTCGGCGGCGACGAATTCGCCATCATCCGCCGCAATGTCACGGCGCCCGGCGAAGTTTCCGCCCTGTCGCAGCGCATTATCGCGGCGCTCGGCGCGCCCTTCGTCCTGTCCGGCCGCGTCGCCCAGATCGGCGTGTCGATCGGCGCCGTCATCACGCCCGCCGCCCGCGCCATGCGCGACCTTTCCGCCAAGGCCGATATCGCGCTCTACGAAGCCAAGGCCTCGGGCCGCAACACGTATCGCCTCTTCGACGAGGAAATGGCCCGCGCCGCGCAATTCCGCGACCGGGTCGCCGGCGAACTGGCCGATGCCGGCCTGCCCGTGACGCCCGGCAAGGCGGCCTGAGCCCAACGCACTTGACCGGACCGCCGCTGCGGGTGAGTTTCACTCAAACGCAGGCGGCAGCAGGTCATGATTTCCCCCGAGCTCCTTACCCGCATGATCAAGGCCGGCGCGGGCGAAGAGCCGGCGGACCGCGTGATCCGCAATGTGCGCCTGCTGGACGTCATCACCGGCGCCATTACCGAAACCGATATCGCCATCGTCGCCGACCGCATCGTCGGCACGCTCGCCCGCTATGAGGGGCGCGAGGTGATCGACGGCCGCGGGCGCTTCGCCGTCCCCGGCTTCATCGATACGCATCTCCATATCGAATCCTCGCTGGTCACCCCCTTCGAATTCGACCGCTGCGTGCTGCCGCATGGCGTCACGACGGCCATCTGCGACCCGCACGAAATGTCCAATGTGCTCGGCGCCGAGGCGATCCGCTATTTCCTCGCCTGCGCCGAGCGCACGGTGATGGATATTCGGGTCAACCTCTCCTCCTGCGTGCCCGCCACCGCCTTCGAGACCTCCGGCGCGCAGCTCGAGATAGGCGATCTGCTGCCCTTCCGATCCCATCCCAAGGTCATCGGCCTGGCCGAGATGATGAACTTTCCGGGGGTCCTCGGCGGCGATCCCGGCATCATCGCCAAGCTCGCGGCCTTCCAGGATGGCCATATCGATGGGCACTCGCCGCTGCTCGGCGGGCTCGGGCTCAACGGCTATCTCGCCGCCCGGATCCGCACCGACCACGAGGCAACGAGCGCCGCCGAGGCGCGCGAGAAGCTCGCCAAGGGCATGGCGATCCTCATTCGCGAGGGCTCGGTCAGCAAAGACCTCGACGCGCTCGCCGAAATCCTCGACGCCGACAGTTCGAGCTTCGTCGCCCTCTGCACCGACGACCGCAATCCGCTCGACATCGCCGAGGAAGGCCATCTCGACAGCTCCATCCGGCGGCTCATCGCCAAAGGCTGCCCGCTGCACCATGTCTACCGCGCCGCGAGCCATTCGGCGGCCCGCATCTTCGGCCTCGCCGACCGCGGGCTCGTGGCGCCCGGCTGGCGCGCCGACATCGCCCTGCTCGACGATCTCGAATATTGCATTGTCTCCGATGTGGTCGCCGGCGGCACGCTGGTCACGCCGGAGCGCTTCGCCGCCCGCGACATCATCCCGCCGGTCGGCCTCGACTCCATGAAGGCCGCCCCGGCCGACGCCGAAACATTTGCCGTTCCGGCAAGACCCGGCGAGAACACCACGCCCGTTATCGGGGTGAAGCCCGGCCTTATCCTCACCTTCCGCCACGGCGCGACCCTTGCCGTCGGCCCCAGCGGTCTCGAGCCCGATTTCGGCCAGGACGTGATCAAGGTCGCGGTGATCGAGCGGCACGGCCGCAACGGCAATATCGCGAGGAGCTTCGTCACCGGCTTCGGCCTCAAACGCGGCGCCATCGCCTCCTCGGTCGGCCATGACAGCCATAACATCACCGTGGTCGGCGCCTCCGATGAGGACATGGCCGTCGCCGTCAACCGCATACGCGAACTGCGCGGCGGCTTCGTCGTCGCCGAAGGCGGCCGCGTCACCGCGGAGCTCGCCTTGCCCATTGCCGGCCTGATGAGCGATCTGCCCTTCGAGACCGTGGCAGCGAAGCTCCACGACATGCGCGAGGCGGCGCGCGCCCTCGGCTGCCCCCTGCCCGAGCCCTTCCTTCAGGTCGCCTTCCTCGCGCTGCCGGTCATTCCGCACCTCAAGCTTACCGATCGCGGGCTCTTCGACGTGGACAGGTTCGAGTTCGTTCCGTGAGGCTGCTGCTGCGGCTGTTCCTGCTGGTGGTCGGCCTGTGGCTTGGCCTGACCTTCGCGCTGCGCCATCGCCTCGGCCCTGCGACCCACAGGGTGACGCGCGGCACCGGCGTGCCGGTCGAAATGCCGGACGGCGTGCGGCTCATGGCCGACCTTTACCGGCCCGAGGGTCCCGGTCCGCACCCCACCCTGCTGATGCGCCTGCCCTATGGCCGTGCCGGCTTCGCCGCGGTCGCCCTCGCCTATGCGCGGCGCGGCTTCAACGTCGTGCTGCAGGCCTGCCGCGGCACCGAGGATTCGGAAGGCGAATTCAATCCGCTCGCCAATGAGCGCGCCGACGGCCTCGCCACGCTCGACTGGCTCAGGCGCCAGCCCTGGTTCGACGGCCGGCTCGGCCTCACCGGGCCTTCCTATCTCGGCTTCACCCAATGGGCGATCGCCGACGCGCCGGAGGTCAAGGCAATGGCGGTGAAGGTATCGAGCGCCGAATTCCGTTCGGTGGTCTTTCCCGGCGGCGCCTTCCACCTCAATCTCTGGCTGAGCTGGCTGCAGGTGATCGAAGGCCTGCGCGGCATCCCGCTCTGGTTTTCCATCCGCATGCTGACCGGCGATATCGAGCGCCGTACGCTCAAAGCCTCCCTCACCCTGCCGCTGGTCGAGGCGGATGTCGCTGCTGCCGGCCGGCAGGTGCCGTTCTGGCGCGACTGGTTTGAGAACGCGCTCGAGGATGGCCCCTTCTGGCACGCCATGGACCACCGCAGCCGCGTGGGCGCCTCGCCTGCCCCCGTCCACCTGATGAGCGGCTGGTACGATTTCATGCTCGACCAGCTGCTCGCCGACTATCACCGCCTCGTCGCGGCCGGCCGGAGCCCCTACCTCACCATCTCCGCCACCACCCATATCGGCGGCGGCCACGATGTCGACAATCCGGCCGAAACCCTCGCCTGGATGCGCGCCTTCCTGATGGGCGACCATTCGGGATTGCGCCGCAAGCCGGTGGCCATCGAAATCCCCGGCATCGGCTGGCGCGAATTCGATGCCTTCCCGCCCGGACGGCCCTTGCGTGGCGAGCGGCGCTATCTCCTGCCCGACCACAGCCTCTCCACCGCCCCGGCCCTGCCCGCCCAGCCCTCTCGCTATCGCTACGACCCGGCCGATCCCACGCCCAATCTGGGCGGCGCGATCTTTGCCTTCACCGGGGCCGGCCCCGTGCCGCAGCAGCGGCTCGAAGCCCGTCCCGACGTTCTCGTCTTCACCTCCGCTCCCCTCGCCGATCCGCTGACGATCATCGGCCACCCCCGGGCGCTGATTTTCATGCGCGCCAGCATTCCCCACGCCGACCTTTTCGTCCGGCTGTGCGATGTGGACCGGCAGGGTGTTTCGACCAATGTCTGCGACGGCTTCCTGCGCACCACGCCGGAAACCCCGCGCGAGGCGGATGGCATAATGGCGCTCGAGCTCAAGCTTCACGCCACCGCCCATTGCTTCCAGCGCGGCCACCGCCTGCGCCTGCAGGTTTCGAGCGGCGCCCATCCGCGCTACGCCCGCAACATGGGCACCGACGAATCCATCGGCACGGCAACCCGGCTCGTTGCGGCCGACATCGAGATTTTCCACGACAACCGGCACAGATCGAAGCTCGAGCTGCCGGTATATGAGTTGGGCTAGTTGGCGCGTTAATGACGGGAGTAGGGGCAAGACCGTGCCACACTCACGTCGTCATTCCGGCGAAGGCCGGAATCCACAGCGCGCGCTGCCCATCCTTCGACAAGCTCAGGATGAGGTGGAAGAGACAGGCTCAGGATAAGGTGGGAGAGACAGGCTCAGAATGAGGTGGGAGAGACAAGCTCACGATGAGGTCGGAGTTTGTTGATCCCAATATCCACCGCCTCATGGTGAGCCTGTCGAACCATGAGCAGCGCGCGCTCTACCTGCCCGCCTCGAAATTCCGGTCCAGCCGAATGGCTGGGCTTGCCTTCACCCGCTCGCGGGCGGCATGGAGGATCGGCTCGGTGTAGCCCGAAGGCTGGTCGGCACCCTTGACGGCGAGGTCCAGCGCGGCCTGGAAGGCAATGGACGATGGATTGCCGGCCATCGGCACATAGGCGGGATCGCCGGCGTTCTGCTGGTCGACCACCGCCGCCATGCGCTCGAAAATCGTCGAAATCTCGTCGCGGCTCACCAGCCCGTGCCGCAGCCAATTGGCGATCGCCTGGGACGAGATGCGGCAGGTGGCGCGGTCCTCCATCAGCGCGACATTGTTGATGTCCGGCACCTTGGAACAGCCCACGCCCTGATCGACCCAGCGCACCACATAGCCCAGAATGCCCTGCGCATTGTTCTCGACCTCGCGCAGGATCTCCTCGCGGCTGAGGCTGCCCGCCGGCAGAACCGGCATGGAAAAGAGTTCGTCGAGCCCCGGCACCGCCTGGTTGTGGCGCCGCTTCTGCGCTTCGAACACATCGACCTGATGGTAGTGCAGCGCATGCAGCGCCGCCGCCGTGGGCGAGGGCACCCAGGCCGTGTTGGCGCCGGCGCTCGGATGGGCGATCTTGGCGCGCAGCATCGCCGCCATATTGTCGGGCGCCGCCCACATGCCCTTGCCGATCTGCGCCCGGCCGGCAAAGCCCGCCGCAAGCCCGATCAGCACATTGCGGTCCTCATAGGCCTCTAGCCAGCGCTCGGCCTTGATCTGGTCCTTGCGCAATACCGGCCCGGCTTCCATCGACGTATGGATTTCGTCGCCGGTCCGGTCGAGGAAGCCGGTATTGATGAAGAACACCCGCTGGCGGGCCGCGTAGATACAGGCCTTGAGGTTGGCGGAGGTGCGCCGCTCCTCGTCCATGATGCCGATCTTGACCGTATTGGGCTTGAGGCCGAGCAGTCCCTCCACCGCCCCGAAGACGTCGCAGGCGAAGGCCACCTCGTCCGGCCCGTGCATCTTCGGCTTGACGATATAGATGGCCCCGGTCGCGGAATTCGTTTTGTCGGAGAGCGCGCAAAGCGTGGTGACGACCGCATCGATCAGGCCCTCCCCGACCGGCCTGCCGTCGGGATCGAGAATTGCCCCGCTGGTCATCAAATGCCCGACATTGCGCACCAGCAGCAGCGCCCGCCCCTTGAGCACCAGCGGCGAACCGTCCGGGGCGGTGTAGCTTCGGTCGGGGTTGAGCGCGCGCGTGATGGTCCTGCCGCCCTTCTCGAAGCTTTCGGCCAGCGTGCCGTTCATCAGCCCGAGCCAGTTGCGATAGACCCCGACCTTGTCCGCGGCATCGACCGCCGCGACCGAATCCTCGCAGTCCTGGATGCTGGTGAGCGCCGCCTCGACGACCACGTCCGCCAGCCCCGCCGCATGCGCCGCGCCGATCGGGCTCGCGGGATCGATGACGAGCTCGATATGGAGCCGATGGTGCTTGAGGAGGATGAACCGTCTGCCCTCGCGCTCGGCGAAACCGGCAAAGGCCACCGGCTCCCGCAGCCCGATCTCGCCGCCCTCGGTGTCCACCACCAGCGTAGCGCGCCCGTTGCGATGCGCCACGCGATAGCCGAGCGCGTCGGCATGGCTGCCGCGCGCCAGCGGCACCGCCTCGTCGAGAAATTCGGCCGCGCGCGCCACCACCGCCGCGCCGCGCTTCTCGTTATAGCCCTTGCCCGGCACCAGCACCCCCTCGCGCGGAATGGCGTCCGTGCCGTAAAGCGCGTCATAGAGGCTGCCCCAGCGCGCATTGGCGGCGTTCAGCGCGTAGCGGGCATTGGAGACCGGCACGACCAGTTGCGGCCCGCAGATCGAGGAAATCTCGGGGTCGAGCCCCTCCGTCTCGATCTCGAACGGACCCGGCTCCTCGACCAGATAGCCGATCTCGCGCAGGAAGGCCTCATAGCCGGCGGGGTCATTGGCAACCGGCCCGTGCTCATGGTGCCAATTGTCGATCTTGCCCTGCAAATCGTCGCGGATTGCCAGCAGCCGCCGGTTGCGCGGCATGAAATCGGCGACGATCCGGGCAAAGCCGCGCCAGAACGGCTCGGCGGCAAGGCCGGTCGGCGGCAGCGCCTCGGCCTCGATGAAGGAAGCGAGCAGCGGATCGACCTTGAGCCCCGACCTGTCGAGATAATCCGTCATGCTGTCCTTCAACCTTCTTGCGCCAATCCGCTCTTCATCGGCTTGCCGGCCACATAGACCTCGGCCACGGCCCGATCGTCGCCGCAGGTCTGCAACAGGAAGAGTTCGTTCGCAAGGCTGTCGACCGTTTCCATCCGCAGCGCCATTTGCGGCGTCGCCCGCGCGTCCAGCACCACGAGATCCGCATCCGCCCCCGGTTCGATCGAACCGATCGTGCCTTCGAGGCTCAGCGCCCGGGCATTGCCGAGGGTCATCATGTAGAACGAGCGCAGGGGGTTGAGCCGCTGCCCGCGCGCCTGCAGCACCTTATAGCCCTCGTCCATCGTCCGCAGCATGGAATAGCTCGTGCCGCCGCCGACATCGCTCGCCACCGCAATCCGCACGCCGCGCTCGCGAAGCCGCTCATAATCGAACAGGCCCGAGCCGATGAAGAGGTTGGAGGTCGGGCAGAACACCGCGACCGATCGCGTCTCCGCCAGCGCCTCGACCTCGCGATGCGAAAGATGGATCGAGTGGCCGAGCAGCGTCCTGGGCCCGAGCAGATGGTAGCGCTGGTAGATGCCGGTGTAATCGCCGAGGTTCGGATAAAGCTCGCGCGCCAGTTCGATTTCCGCGAGGTTTTCGGACAGGTGCGTCTGCACATAGGCGTCCGGAAATTCGCGCACCAGCGCCTCGGCCATCTCGAGCTGCGCCGGGCTCGAAGTGATGGCGAAGCGCGGCGTGATGGCGTAGCGGGCCCGGCCCTTGCCGTGCCAGCGGCCGATCAGCTCCCTTGTGTCGTCATAGCCCTGCTGCGGCGTATCGAGCAGGCCGGCGGGCGCGTTGCGGTCCATCATCACCTTGCCGGCGATGGCCAGCATGCCGCGCGCCTCGGCCGCCTCGAAATAGACCTCCGCCGACGCCTTGTGCACGCTGCAATAGGCGGCGGCCGTGGTCGTGCCGTGCCGGATCAGCTCGTCGAGGAACTTGCCGGCGATCCGCCGCGCATGCGCTTCGTCGGCGAATTTCTGCTCCTCGAGAAAGGTGTATTTGTCGAGCCATTCGAGCAGCGCCCCGGCATAGGCCCCGATCACCTGCATCTGCGGATAATGCGCGTGTGCGTCGATCAGCCCCGGCAGGATCAGGTGCGGGTGATGGTCGATGACCGCCGCGCCCGCGATATTGTTCTTGTGGTAGTCGCCGACCGAAACGATCTTGCCGTCATTGATGAAGACGGCGCCGTCGTCCCAATAGCGATAGCTGGCGCTGTCGTCGATGCCGTCCGGCTCGCCGGTGAAGGTGAGGACGCGCCCGCGCAGCACCGTGCCGGTCATTGGATCGCTTCCAATATGCCCCGGCCCTGATTGGCCGATCGGTACCAGGCGACGATCAGCGCACGCTCGTCATCGGTGATGTTGGACACGTTTCCCGGCGGCATGGCGTGGCTGAACCCGGCCTGCATGGCAACGTCCTTGGCATGGCTGGCGATCCCGGCCTCATTGTCGAGGATAACGTTCTTGGGCGCTTCCGGCACGCCCGGCCAGCTCGGCGACGCGGTGTGGCACATGCCGCAACGCCCCTCGATGACGTTGCGGACCTGCGCGAAATGCGGATCGGCCATGTAGGTCTGCGCGATCGAAGCCGTTTTGCCGGCATCGGCCTCGGCCGGCGTGCCCGGCGCGGTCGAGAGCCAGCAGATGACGAGGAAGATCACCGCCGTTGCCGCCCAGGTCCAGTTCGGGCTGCCCTTCCGCGCATGGCGCGTATTGAAATAGTGCCGGATCAGCACGCCCATCAGGAACACCAGGTCAGCGATCACCCAGTTATAGGGCGTGGCGAAGGCCAGCGGGTAGTGGTTGGACAGCATGAAGAAGATGACGGGCAGCGTCAGGTAGTTGTTATGCGTCGAGCGCTGCTTGGCGATCTTGCCGTATTTGGCGTCCGGCACCCGCCCCGCCTTGAGGTCGGCCACCACGATCTTCTGGTTGGGGATGATGATATGGGCGACATTGGCCGCCATGATCGTGGCGGTGAAGGCGCCCATGTGCAGCAGCGCCGCCCGGCCGGTGAACAGGTGGACATAGACCCAGCTCATGATCACCAGCACGACGAACAGCGCGACCATCAGCAGGGTCGGGGAATCGCCCAGCTTCGACTTGCAGAGGAAGTCGTAGATCAGCCAGCCTATGCCGATCGAGGCGATCGAAATTACGATCCCCACCCAGTCCGGCACGTCGAGCACATGGCGGTCGATGAGGTAGATGTCGGCCCCGGCATAATAGACGATCGCCAGCAGCACCGCGCCGGAAATCCAGGTGAAATAGGCTTCCCATTTGAACCAGGTCAGGTGCTCCGGCAGGAAGTCCGGCGCCACCAGGTATTTGGTGACATGATAGAAGCCGCCCCCATGCACCTGCCACTCCTCGCCATGGGCGAGCCTGGGCAGGCTCTCGGTCTTCCTCAGGCCGAGATCGAGCGCGATGAAATAGAACGATGCGCCAATCCAGGCGATGGCCGTCACCACATGCAGCCACCGCGCCGCAAAGCTCAGCCATTCCCAGAACACGCCGAAATCAGTCATCTATACCCGCCTGTGCCGGCGCCCATTGCCGGATTATCTTTGTCATTGTCATTGCGCGACGGTCATCTCAATCCCGTCGTCATTCCCGCCCGTCGTCATTCCCGCGAAAGCGGGAATCTCCGTTTCGTTTGCGGCACCGCGCGAAAAGTAAACAGGGATTCCCGCTTTCGCGGGAATGACTGAGCGCGCGTTACGTCGTCTCGTCCATCTCGCGAGGGGCCGCACCACGCAAACCGAGGGGCGGACTCGCGCCCGCCCCTCCGCAGACCTTCACCTACAATCAGCTGATCTTGCCGTCCACGCCATCCACCAGCCAGTTGAGGCCGAGAATGTCGTCATTGGAGAGCACCGAGCCCGCCGGGACCTTGACCGCGCCGGACTGGTCCTTGATCGGGCCGGCATAGCAATTGTAGCTGCCGTCCATCCAGCCGGAGATGACCTTCTCGGCGGCCGCCTTGACGTCGTCGGGGACATGGGTGATCGGCGCCATCTTGATGGCACCTTCCTTCATCCCCCAATATTCGTCCTGCGCCTTCCAGGTGCCGTCGAGCACCGCCTTGGCGGCCTGGGTGTAGAACGGACCCCACTGGTCCTCGGTCGAGGTCTTGCACATGGTGGGCGCGAACTGGCTCTGGTCGGCGCCCTGCCCGAAGGTCGGGATACCCTTCTGCTCGCATACCTGCACCGCCGCCGGGCTGTCCGTATGCTGGGTCATCACGTCGGCGCCCTGGTCGATCAGCGCGCGGGCCGCGTCGGCTTCCTTGGCGGGATCGAACCAGGTGTTGATCCAGATGACCTTGGTGCGGAACTTCGGATTCACCTTCTGGGCGGCGAGCTGGAAGGAATTGATGCCCGAAACCACTTCCGGCACCGGGAAGGTGGCGAGATACCCGCCCACATTGGTCTTGGTCAGCATGCCGGCGATCGTGCCGATGACCGAGCGTCCCTCATGGAAGCGGATATTGTAATTGGCCACATTGGGCGCGTGCTTGAAGCCGGTGCACATCTCGAACTTGATGTTCGGGAAGTCCTTGGCGACCTTCATCAACGAATCCATGTAGCCGAAGGACGTGCCGAAGATCAGCCCGCAGCCCTGGTTGGCGAGGTCGCGGATCACGCGCTCGCTGTCCGGCCCCTCGGGGACGTTCTCGACATAGACCGAGGTCACCTTGTCGCCCAGCGCCTTGAGCATTTCCTGGCGGGCGGCTTCATGGGCCGTGTTCCAGCCGCCGTCATTGATCGGGCCGACATAGACATAGCCGATCTTGAGCGGATCGGCGGCGAAGGCGCTGCGCGTGTGGATGATGGGCAATGCGGCGGCGATGGCTGTCGTCGCTGCGGCCTGTACGAAGCGGCGGCGGTTCATGTTCATGGAGGTCTCCTGTCTGTTCCGTTTTTGGTTGTGGTTTAGGCGGAAGGAATGAAGGGCTTGCCGAGGCAGGCCGGCGCATTGCCACCGGCGCGCTTGCTGACCGAGATCACCGCCAGCACGACGACGGTGGCGAGATAGGGCAGCGCGGCCCAGGCTTCGGACGGCAATATCGCCGTCCAGGACGCGCCCGACGCCTTGGCATAGAGCTCGAAGGTCGAGAGCAGGCCGAAGAAATAGGCCCCGCCCAGCAGCCACACCGGCCGCCAGCCGGCGAAGACCACGAGCGCGATGGCGATCCAGCCGCGCCCGCCGGTCAGCCCCTCGGCCCAGAGCGGCGTCAAGACCAGCGGGAAGGTCGCCCCGCCGATCCCCGCCATTGCCCCGCCGAAGGCGACGGCCGCATAGCGCACCCGGATGACGGAATAGCCGATCGAATGGGCGGAAACGTCGTTCTCCCCCACCGCCCGCAGGATGAGCCCCGGCCGCGTGCGCGAGAGGAACCAGGCGACCAGTGCCACCATGATGAAGGAGAAATAGACCAGCGGCGAATAGCCGAAGATCACCTTCCAGAAGGGGTCCTTGGCGAGCACATCGGGAAAGATCGTGTCGAAGGTTTTGATCGCCCGGCCGGTGAAGCCATTGCCGATCAGGGTCGAGAGCCCTGTGCCGAAAATGGTGAGCGCGAGCCCGGTCGCCACCTGGTTGGCCGAAAGCGACAGCGTCAGCACGGCGAAGACCATGGAGATCAGCGCCCCCGCCGCTGCCGCCATCACAACCGCGAGCCAGGGATTGCCGGTAATATCGACCGTTGCGAAGGCCGCGATGGCCCCGATCAGCATCATGCCCTCGACGCCGAGATTGAGCACACCCGATTTTTCGGTGACGAGCTCGCCCAGCCCCGCGAACAGGATCGGCGTCGAGGCGCCGACCACGGTGATGATCACCGCAACGAGGAAATCTATGCTCATGCGGCGCTCTTGGCGGTTGCGGGTTGGGCGGCCGGCGCGGCCTGCGACACGAGGCGGACGCGATAGCGGATGAGAATGTCGCTGGCGAGCAGGAAGAACAGCATCATCGCCTGGAAGATGCCCTTGCTGGCATTGGGCAATTGCAGCGCCGATTGCGCCATGTCGCCGCCCACATAGGTGATGGCGAGAACGACGCCGGCGATGATCACCCCGATCGGATTGAGCCGCCCCAGAAAGGCGACGATGATTGCGGTGAACCCGTAATTCTGCGGAAAGCCCAGCGACATCTGCTCGAAGGGCCCCGTCACCTCGAAAATGCCCGCGAGCCCCGCGAGCCCCCCCGACAGCAGGAAGACCAGCCAGACCGTCTGCTTTTCCGAAAACCCGCCATGCCGCGCCGCATGGGGCGCCGAGCCCACCACGCGCACCTGGAAACCGAACACCGACCGCGCCATCAGGACCGCCATCGCCAGCGCAATGACCAGCGTCAGCAGCACGCCGAGATGGATCTGCGTGCCCGGAATGATGTCGGGCAGACTCTGGTCGGCGGTAACGAGCGGCGTCTGCGGAAAGGAAAAACCCGTCGGGTCCTTCCACGGCCCCGCGACGAGATAGTTCATCAGATGGATGGCCACATAGGTCATCATCAGGCTCGACAGCGTCTCGTTGACATGGAAGCGGTTCCTGAGCAGCGCCGGGATCGCCCCCCATGCCGCCCCGCCGGCGATTCCCGCGAGCAGCATCAGCGGCAGGATCCACGGCCCGGTGGCGTTCTGCGTCAGCAGGCCCACGCCCGTTCCGGCGAGCGCCCCGACCACATACTGGCCTTCCGCCCCGATGTTCCAGATCGCCGCCCGATTGCCGACCGCCAGCCCCACACCGATCAGGATCAGCGGCGAGGCCTTGATGGCGATGTCCTGCCATTTGTACGAGGTCGCGACCGGCGCGATGAACACCTCGTAAACCGCCCCGAGCCCGTTATACCCGATGACCGAAAAGATGATCGCCCCCACGATCATCGTCAGGATCACCGCGCCGACGGGGGTCGCGTAGAGCATGAGCGCCGACGGCTCCGCGCGCTTTTCGAGCTTGAGCTTCAAAGCGCATGCTCCCCACAGGAAACCCCCACCCCATCCCTCCCCGCAGGGGGGAGGGAGTGCCTTATATCGAGGCGGTGCAACGCGTCCTCCTCCCCCCTTGCGGGGGAGGATGGGAGGGGGGTGTTCTCAGCCCGCATGCGCCAATTCCTTCTCCCCGCCACCGACGGCTCGGCCCGCTTCTCGAGCTTGAACTTCAAAGCTCATGCTCCCCGCAGGAAACCCCCACCCCATCCCTCCCCGCAGGGGGAGGGAGTGCCTCATGTCGAGGCGGTGCAACGCGTCCTCCTCCCCCCTTGCGGGGGAGGATGGGAGGGGGGTGTTTTCAGCCCACATGCGCCAATTCCTTCTCCCCGGGACTCGCCGCCTCGCCATGCACGCCGCCCATCAGCAGCCCCAGTTCCTCGATGGAGACATCGGACACCTTCATCGGCCGGCTGAGCCGCCCCC
>DASZUI010000031.1:0-8310 GCA_035547675.1 Devosia sp. | reverse complement strand
GACGATTCCTGGCGGCAGCAGCCGGGCCAGCCCTGCTACGTCACCGATCCCACCCTGCCCCAGCTCAAGGAACGCCTCGCCGCCGCCAACCCGGAGCGCCAGCCGGATTTCACCGGCACGGATCAAAGCCCGGGCACGCGGGAGCAGCCGCGGTGAACAGCGAGCTGGCGCGCGCTGCCCATGGTTCGACAGGCTCGCCATGAGGCGGTGGAATTATGAAGCAGTGGATTTATGAGACGGTGGATTTATGAGGCGGTGAATTGAGGTCAATGGCCGACCAGCCAACCCGACCCGTACCGACCAGCCAACGCGACCCCGTACCGACCGGCAAACCCGCCCTAACACCGACCAGCAAACCCGACCTCATCCTGAGCCTCCTGAGCTTGTCGAAGGGCGAAGGATGGGCAGCGCGGCGCTACTCCTCCCGCTTGTGCCCCTCGATCGACCTCTCCGCCAGTTTCCGCCGCGCCGCCTCGAGTTCCTTTTCCGCCTTGCTGCGCCCGAACTTGGCCCGGTTCGCCGCGGCTTCGGCCTCCTTGCCGGCCCGCGCCTTCGCCTTGCGGGCCTGCCTGAGATTGACGATCTCGCCCATCACTTCACCGTCGACGTGAATTTGGACCTCAGATAGGGCCCCGACAGCACCGGCTCGTATTTCGGCTCGTCGCCGAGGTCGAGGCAGACCTCGAGGCATTTGATCTCGGCGAACCAGTTCGGCTGGTGGAAATAGGCGAAGGACTGCCGCCGCGCCATGGCCTCCTCGGCATTGGCCGGGTTGACCACCCGATGCACCGTCGACACCCAGCGGTCATTGGTCCAGCGCTGCATCAGGTCGCCGATATTGATGATGAAGGCGCCCGGCACCGTCGGCACGTCCAGCCACGAGCCGTCCGCCCGCTGGATCTGCAGGCCCTTGCTCCCCTCCTGAGGCAGCAGGATGGTGAGGCTGCCATAGTCCGAATGTGCCCCGGCGCGGAGCTGGCCGGGCTTTGGCGGCACCGTCTGCGCCGGATAGTTGAGCGCCCGCAACGCCGACACCGGGTGGTCGATCATGTCGTCGAAATAGTCCTCGGGCAGCGTCAGCGCCGCCGCGAACAGCCGCATGATCCGCGCCGCAAGGTCCTCCATGGCCCGGTAATAGGCCTCCCACGCCTCGCGGAAGCCCGGGGGCGCCGGCGGCCAGATCGTCTCGGCGTAGCAGAAGGCGAGCGCGTCCTTGTCCGTCATGCCCGGCGGCACCGAAAGCGGCCCGCCATTAAAGCTTTCCTTGAGGTCGGGTGGCGTCTCGACGCCCCGCGAAGCGGCCAGCGCCTCCGAATCCGGTCCGAGATACCCGTAGGGGTAACCCGAATAGGGCGCCTTCGCCTTTTGCTTCACCTCGGCCGGCTGATCGAAGAATTCCCTTGCCTTGTTCCATGCCGCATCGATGACTTCCTGCGGCACGCCATGATCGGCAATGGCCAGGAACCCCGTCGTCCGGCAGATGCCGTCCACCTCGAGCGCCAGGAATTTCCTGGCGTCATCGCCGGCGGTTTCGAACCTTTTCAGGCTGACGATGGGAAAGGCTTCGGTCATGACGGTTGCTCGGTTCTGTTTGACCGGCAACTGTGGCGGGCGGGTCAGGCGCGGTCAAGCGCTTGGTTTTGCTTGGCACATGAGCCCGAGCAGGCGATCCTCATTGTCGTTGAAGAAGGCCATCCACTCCTCGGTGCCGTCGGCATGGCGGTGGATGATGTGGGGCGCCGATTCGAACACCACGCCCCGCCCTTCGAGTTCCCGGCAGGCGGCGTGGATATCGTCGACGCGAAAATAGATGACATAGGTATCATACGCATGGCCCTCCCCCGCGCTCAGCATCAGGCGTGTGCCGCCGCAATCGAAGAAGGCGAGATTGCCGAAGGTGTAAAGATGCGGCAGGCGGAGCACGTCGCGATACCACGCCTCCGCCGCCCCGATGTCCCTGACCGAGCGCGCAATCTGGCCGATCGCGCCCCATGCCGTCCCCGACGCCACCGCCTGCTCTGCCGCCATTGCCATATCCGCCTCCCTGCTGCGTTGGCCCAGGACACTGGCGCGCGGCACGCCCGCCCAGCGCCGCAGGTCCGCCCGGCCATCGAGACCCAGCTTGCCCGTTATGCTGGCGAGGTGAAACTTTACCGCATCGGGGCTGATGCCAAGCCGCTGGGCGATCGATCGGTTTGTTCCGCCATGGCGCACGGCATCGGCGACCCGCCATTCGGCAGGCGTCAACTGGTCGTCGTGAGGGGGCCGTCCCCGCCGCGTCATGCTCGCCATGCACGGAAGACTAGCGCAGCTCGCGCCGAATTTCCCTACCCGCGCAGAACTCGCCTAAACCAGCCGGCTCTGCTCGACGGCCGCCGCGATGAAGCTCGCGAACAGCGGGTGCGGCTCGAAGGGCCGCGACTTGAGTTCGGGATGGAACTGCACGCCGATGAACCAGGGATGGTCCGTCCGCTCCACGATCTCGGGCAGCATGCCGTCGGGCGAGACGCCCGAGAACAGAAGGCCGTTCTTCTCGAGCACCTTGCGATATTCCATGTTCACTTCGTAGCGGTGCCGGTGCCGCTCGGAAATCCGCGTCGTGCCGTAGATGTCGGCCACGCGGCTGCCGCGCGTCAGTTGCGCGGGATAGGCGCCGAGCCGCATCGTGCCGCCGAGGTCGCCCATGGCGTTGCGCAATTCTTTCTCATTGCCCTTGACCCATTCGGTCATCATGCCGACGACCGGCTCCTTGGTCGGCCCGAATTCGGTGGAATTGGCGTTGCGGATGCCCGCCGTGTTCCGCGCCGCCTCGATGCAAGCCATCTGCATGCCGAAACAGATGCCGAAATAGGGTACGCCCCTCAGCCGCGCGAACCGCGCCGCCTGGATCTTGCCCGCCGAGCCGCGCTCGCCGAACCCGCCCGGCACCAATATGCCATGCGTATTTTCGAGATAGGGCGCCGGATCGTCATGTTCGAAAATCTCGGAATCGATCCAGTTGAGGTTGACCTTCACGCGGTTGGCGATGCCGCCATGCACCAGCGCCTCGTTGAGCGATTTGTAGGCGTCCTTGAGGCCGGTATATTTGCCGACAACGGCGATATTGACCTCGCCCTCGGGATTGTGGAGCCGCTGCGAAATCTCGCCCCAGGCGGTCAGGTCGGGCTCGGGCGCGTTGTCGATGCCGAAGGCCGCCAGCACTTCCCGGTCCAGCCCCTCATTGTGATAGGCGATCGGCACGTCATAGATCGAGGACACGTCGAGCGCCTGGATCACGGCGCTTTCCCGGACATTGCAGAACAGCGAGAGCTTCTTCTTTTCGCCCTCGGGGATCGGCCGGTCGCAGCGCACCAGCAGGATGTCGGGCGCGATGCCGATCGAGCGCAACTCCTTGACCGAATGCTGGGTGGGCTTGGTCTTGAGCTCGCCGGCGCTCGGGATATAGGGCATCAGCGTCAGGTGGACATAGACCGCATGGTGCCGCGGCAAATCGTTGCCGAGCTGGCGGATCGCCTCGAAGAACGGCAGCCCCTCGATGTCGCCGACCGTGCCGCCGATCTCGACCAGCACGAAATCGACCCCCTCATTGCCCTCGGTGATGAAGTTCTTGATGGCGTCCGTGACGTGCGGGATCACCTGCACCGTAGCGCCGAGATAATCGCCGCGCCGCTCCTTGGCGATAATGTCCGAATAGATGCGCCCGGTCGTAATGTTGTCGCGCTTATTGGCGGACCGGCCGGTGAAACGCTCGTAATGGCCGAGGTCGAGATCGGTCTCCGCCCCGTCATCCGTGACGAACACCTCGCCATGCTGGGTGGGCGACATCGTGCCCGGATCGACATTGAGATAGGGGTCGAGCTTCCTGAGGCGGACCTTGTAGCCGCGCGCCTGCAGCACGGCGCCGAGCGCCGCCGAGGCCAAGCCTTTACCCAATGAGGAGACCACGCCTCCGGTGATGAAAACGTACCGAGCCATGGGCCCTCACCTTAGCAGTTTCGCCATCGATTCGCGGAGTCCGTCTCTGCCCCTTCAGGGGAGAAACGCAGCCCGCCCACAAAAGAAGAAGGGGATGTCGCCATCCCCTTCCCTCGTCACGTCGGTGACACTCATTCTCATTGTCCCTTGGGCGGCGCCGGTGGCGCCGTCGTCCCTGCGGGTGCAGCGGGCGCAGGTGTCGCAGCCGGCGCAGTCGTCGCAGGCGCGGCCAGCGTCGTGGTCGCGGGCGCCGTCGCGGCAGGAGCTGAATTGGTGTTCGCGGGCGCGGGCAGCGCCACGTTCGGCGCATCCTGGTTGGCCGGCGCCGCAGGCGCTGCAGGGGTCGCCGGTGTGGCAGGCGCTGGTGCCGGCGCGGTACCGGATTGCTGCTGCGCGTCCTTCTGCGCGGCGTTCAGCGCGTCGAGCACGCTCGTGCTGGCGTTGCCATTGCTCTGCGTCGCGCGCTCGAGAATATTCTGCGCGGTCCGGTCGGAGCCGTTGAGCACGGTCAACCCGATCGCCGCCAGGAAGAACAGCGCCGCCAAAATGCCCGTCGCGCGCGTCAGCACATTGGCCGAGCCGCGCACGCTCATGAAGGCATTGGCGCTGCCGCCCCCGATGCCCAGCCCACCGCCCTCGGAACGCTGCAGCAGGATTACCGCCACCAGCGCCACGACGATCAGCAGGTAGGCAACGATCAATACATTGGCCATTCGGCTTTTGTCCCCGGACCGGACCCCGCTCCGGTTATGTCGCCGGCGCGCGCCCAGGTCGTATGCTTCTGATTGGCGCGCCTTCTACACGCAGCCTTCAGCAAATACCAGCACCCCGCGCCGTTTTTCCGGGAAGGACAAGCGGTGCGCCGTGCCGGCCGATTTCAAAGCGCTGAGATAATATCGTAGAACTCGTCCGACAAGAGGCTGGCGCCCCCGACGAGCCCGCCATTCACCTCCGGGACGGATAAAATCTCGGCCGCATTGGATGGCTTGAGCGAGCCGCCATAAAGAATCCGGATCACTTCGCCCTGGTCCTGGAAGCGCTGCACCAGGAGCCAGCGGATCGTCGCATGGACCGCCGCGATCTCGTCCAGCGTCGGGGTCCGGCCATTGCCGATCGCCCAGACCGGCTCATAGGCGATGACGAATTCCTCGATGTCGATGGTCGCCGGCATCGAATCCAGCAGCTGCCGCGCCACCACCTCCTCGACGCGCCCGGCCTCGCGCTCCTCCGCCGTCTCGCCCACGCAGACGATCGGGATGAGCCCGGAACCGAGCGCTGCCAGCGCCTTCGCCCGCACGAGCTGGTCGGTCTCGCCATGCTCGGCGCGCCGCTCGGAATGGCCCAATATGACGTAGCGCGCCCCGGCATCCGCCAGCATCGGCGCGCTGATGTCCCCGGTGTGGGCGCCGCCCGTCGCCTGGTGGCAATCCTGCCCGCCGGTCGCGATCACGCTGCCCTCGAGCCGCGCACTCACCGCCGCGAGCAGCGTCGCCGGCGGGAACAGCGCGATGTCGCCGCGCGGCAGCTCGCCGGCCTCCACCAGCATCCTGAGCCGGTCGACCTCCTCCAGCGCCGATCGCACTCCGTTCATCTTCCAATTGCCGGCGATCAACGGTGCGACCCTTGCTATCACTCAACCCACTCCTCGGTCATAAGCCCGTGCGGCCCCTTGCGCGGAAACGCAACTTGCCCTAACCCCAGCCGCCACTGGCGCGCGCCTTGCCGCGGCCAGATGCGAATGTCTAATATCCGCCGCCCACGCGGCAGCAAAGCCACCGGAACGCGCCGATGCTGGAACTCCTTCGTGCCTTCGCCAAGACCTGGATCGCCAAGGTGCTTCTGGCCATCCTGGTCGTGAGCTTCGGCGCCTTCGGCATCAACAACGTGATCACCAGCCTCGGCAGCAACACCGTGGCCCGCGTCGGCGACACCGATATCACGGCGCAGGATTTCCAGCGCGCCTACCAGGCCCAAATCGACAACTTTGCGCAGCAGGTCGGTCATGTGCCGACCCCGCAGGAGGCGATGTCCCTCGGCGTGCCGCAGCAGGTCATCGGGCAGTTGGCGGCCGATGCGGCGGTCAGCGATTTCGGAGCGAGCATGGGGCTGGGAGCCTCGGACGACAGGCTCGGAAAAATGCTGCACGACGATCCCTCGTTCCAGAACACCCTCGGACAATTTGATCCGAACCAGTTCAATCAGGTGCTGCAGCAGTCCGGCTATACCGAAGCGCAATATCTGAGCGAGCAGGTCAAGGCGGCGCGCCGCCAGCAGGTGGCGCTCGGCCTGTTCGGCGACGCCGTGGTGCCGCAGACCGCGCTCGACCTGGCCAACCGCTATATGGCCGATACCCGCACGCTCAATTATTTCGTGCTGAACACCACCAGCATCCCGCCGATCCCCGATCCGACGGACGCCGACCTCACGGCCTATTTGAAGGCGCACCAGTCGGAATACCGCACGCAGGAAACCCGCACCGTCGATGTGATGACGATATCGCCGTCGGTCCTCGCCGGCGGCATCACCATCCCGGACGACCAGGTCGCCGCCGAGTACGACAAGGAAAAGGCCAGCCTGACCAAGCCGGAAAAGCGCGACATCAAGCAGGCGGTGCTGACCGACGACCAGGCCAAGGTGTTTACCGACGGCCAGGCGGCGGGCAAGAGCTTCGACGATCTCGTCAAGCAGACCGGCGTGAAGGTGACCGATCTCGGCACGCTGGCGCGCACGGACATCACCGATTCCATCCTCGGGGATGCCGCCTTCGGGCTCAAGCAGGGCGCCTTCGAAATCATACCCGGCATTCAGGGCAAGCGCGCCATTACCGTTGCCGCCATCCAGCCCGGCGGCCAGATGACCCTCGACGAAGCCAAGCCGCAGATCGAGAAGAACCTCGCCGAGCAGAAGGCGAACAGCCAGATCGGCGACGACATCGACCAGATCGAGGATTTGCGCGCCGGCAAGCAGCCGCTGACGGCAATCGCGCCGCGCTACAATTTGAAGGTCGCCACCCTGACGCTCACCGCCGACGGCAGCGCCCTTTCCGCCGTGCCGGGCATCGCCGAGGCGGACCGGGCCAAGGTCGCGCAGGCGATCTTCGCGGCCAAGGAGGGCGGCATCACCCCCTCCGTGCAGCTCTCCAACAGCCAGAATGTCTGGTTCGACCTGAAGAAGATCGATCCGGCCCGCGACCAGACGCTTGCCGAGGTGCATGACGCCGTGGCCAAGGCCTGGACCGCCGAAAAGACCAATGCCGCCATGAAGGCCGAGGCCGACAAGCTCGTGGCCGATCTCAAGTCCGGCAAGTCGTTCGACGATGTTGCCTCGAGCGTGAACCTGCTGCCCATCCTCTCCCAGCCGATCACCCGGCAGGGCGACCAGTCGGCGGGCGGCGCCGGGACCGTGCTCGACACGCAGGTGGCGCAGGCGGCTTTCGCCGGTGGCGCCGGCCATTACGGCTATGCGGTGGACGGCGACGGCGACTATGTGGTCTTCCAGGTGCAGGCGATTACCCCCGCCTCCGCCCCGCTCAGCGCGCAGCTCACCACCTCGCTGCAAAACTCGGTGCGCGACAGCCTCTATGGCAGCTTCATCAACGGGCTGCGCGAGGACAGCGGCCTCAGGATCAACCAGGGCGCGCTCAACCAGGCGCTCAACCTGGACCCGAACAGCGGACAGTAGACCCATGGCAACGGACGGGTTTGACGCCTTTGCGGCGCGATACCAGGCGGGGGCGTCGCAGATCGTCTTCCGTCGCGTTGTCGCCGACCTCGAAACCCCGATCGGCACCTATCTCAAGCTCGCCGAGGGCCGCGCCAACACGTTCCTGTTCGAATCCGTGCAGGACGGCGCGATCAAGGGCCGCTATTCGATGATCGGGCTGCTGCCCGACATCATCCTCAAGGTCGAGGGCGGCAAGGCCAGCATCAACCGCCAGGCCGGGCTCGAGCCGGACCGTTTCGAGCCCGTCGATGCGCCCCCGCTGGAGGCGCTGCGCACGCTGGTCGCCGAGAGCCAGGTCGAGGTGCCAGAAGGGCTCCCTTCCACCGCCGCCGGCATCTATGGCTATCTCGGCTACGACATGGTGCGCTTCATGGAAGTGCTGCCGGACCAGAACCCGGATACGATGGGGCTGCCCGAGGCGGTGCTGATGCGGCCCTCGGTCCTGGCCATCTTCGACACCCTCAAGGACGAGCTCTACCTCACGGCGCCCGTCTATGTCCGCGAGGGCGTTACCGCCCGGCAGGCCTGGGAGAGCGCCCAGGCGCGCATCGACGAGGCCACGGTACGTCTCGACCGCACCCTGCCTCATGCCGGCCCGCTGCCTGAAATCGA
>DASZUI010000030.1:0-12350 GCA_035547675.1 Devosia sp. | reverse complement strand
TTCGTCGCGCTCAGGGAGCGCAATTATATCGGCGCGGGGCTGGCCGGCGCCCTGCTCGCCGCCACCCGTACCGTCGGCGTGCTCTTCGTCTTCGCCATTGCGCTCGAGGCCCTGCTCGCGCTCAGGCGGCCGCGCGCCCGTCTGGGGCGCCCCGATATAGCGCTGGCGCTTTTACTCGCCCCGCGCGGCCGCTTCGCCATCATGGCCTGGCTCTATTTCGTCACCGGGGACGCCCTGGGCTTCGCCCATATCCAACGGGCCTGGGACAGGGAGTCGGTCAATCCCTTGATGGCCTTGTGGTCCGGGCTCACGGCGCCCGCGGGCCATCTCGACGCCACCTGGGACTGGGCGCTGGCGGGGCTCGCCGGCCTGGCGCTCTGCGCCGTTCTGGCGGTTCAGCGGCGCTGGGCAATGGCGCTGTTCTCGACGCTCTGCCTGGTGCTGGCGCTGACCCAGGGGGTCGAATCCATGCTTCGGTTTACGGTGGCGCTGGCGCCGCTTTGCATTGCCCTCTGCGTGCTGCTCGCCCGCTGGCGCTGGCTGTTCTGGCTGAGCCTTTTCGGCTTCCTGGCGCTGGATTACAGCCTCACGGCCGCCTGGATACATAGCTGGGGCGTCTTGATGTGAGGCCGGCGCTGCTCTGGACCGCGACGGGTCTCGTCGCCCTGGCCGAACTCGCGACCGCGGCGCTCATCCTGGCGCCGCGCGTTGATCCGGCCTATCGCGCCTATTTCATCGAGCGCTCCTCCGATTGCTGGCCGCACAAGACCGACGGGCATTATGCGCTCGGCACGACCGTCTCCTTCATCTATGGCGCCCGGCCGGATTTCACGCCCAACAAGATCTGCGGCTGGTTCTATCCCGGGCCCCAGGGCACCTGGTCCTATGGAAGCTATAGCCTGCTGCGGTTCCGCTTCGCCCCCGCCGCCGGTCCGCTGAGGCTCACGCTCACGGCCGCCGGCATGGTCGATGCGGCCCATCCGGTGCAGCGGGTTGCCGTCTCCGCCAACGGCACCCCACTCGGCACGCTCCAGTTCGGCACGGCCGCGGCGCTGCAAAGCCTTGCCGTGCCCGCGGCGCTGGCGGCGACCGGCGATATCGAACTTCGCTTCGATTATCCCGATGCCCGGCCGGGCACCGAGATCGGCCCCAACGAGGATTCCCATCTCCGCGCCATCCGGGCGGTGACCCTTACTCTGGCGCCGGCCTGACTATTCGCCGCCCGGCTCGGCTTCCATGAAGGCGCCGGGCATGGGCGCCGCATCGGGCGAAACGCCGCGCTTCGGCGGCGGGCCGGAGAGAATGCCGATGGGCGCCAGCGTGTCGCGCACCTTGCGCATCAGGGCGAGCCGCGCGGCATCGCTCGGCGCCGCGCGCAGGCCCCGATCAAGGTCGACCAGCAGCGCCTGATAGGCATTGTTCCAGTCCGAGGAAAGCTGTTCGAGGTCGGCGCGCGGGCTCGCCGGCCGCCTTACCCCGGCGACGCCGGTCGGCAGCAGGTCGACCGCGTCATCGAGCATCGGCAGGATCACCTGATCGCCCGACAGTGTGCCGTCCGCCATCAGCGCCGCGCGCAGGGCCTGCCGCTCCTCGTCCTCCCCATGGGTGAGAAACAGCGCGCCATGCGCCGGCAGCCGCGCCTTGATCCAGGCCGTCAGCTCGGAATGGTCGGCATGGGCCGAATAGGTGCCGAGCGTCCGCACCTGCGCCCTGACCGGCACGAGATGGCCGTGAATGCGCACTTCCTTGGCCCCCGAGAGGATGATCTGTCCCAGTGTGCCGGGCGCCTGGTAACCGACGAACAGCACCGTGGCGTTGTGCCGGATGAGGTTGTTGCGCAGGTGATGCTGGATGCGCCCGGCATCCGCCATCCCCGAGGCGGACATGATGATCGCCCCGCCGCGGACGGAGTTGATCGCCTTGGAATCCTCCACCGATTCGATGATGCGGAAACGCGGATCGCTGAACAGCTCGTCGGCCTCGAGCTCGCTGCTCGCGAAGAGATCGGCGTACTTTTTGTAAACCGCCGTCACCTTGCTCGCGAGCGGGGAGTCGAGGAAGACGAGGCTGGGCTTGATCTCCCCCGCCTTGATCAGCACGCCGAGATCGTGCAGCAGCTCCTGGCTGCGTTCGACGGCGAACACCGGGATGACGAGATTGCCGCCGCGCCCCATGGCTTCGTCCACCACCGCCTTGAGCGAGGCGCGCCGGCTTTCGAGCGTATAGGGCGCGCGCTCCCGCCCGCCATAGGTCGATTCGGAGAGGATGTAGTCGAAGCCCGCCGGGCCTTCCGGGTGGCGGTAGAACACCTTCTCGTCCGGCCCGATATCGCCGGAGAACATCAGCCGCACCGTGCCACCCTCGTCCTCGACCTCCACTTCGATCGAGGCCGAGCCGAGGATATGGCCGGCGTTCCAGTAGCGCGCCCGCACGCCGGGTCCCGGCTCGACCCATTCGTGGTAGTCGAGCGTCTTGCGATGTTCGAGCGCCTCGCTCGCATCCTCCATGGTGTAGAGCGGCTTGGGCGGCTCGTCGCCGCGCTGCCGGTAGCGCTTGGCGTCGTGCTCCGCATCGCTCTCCTGGATGCCCGCCGAATCCGGCAGCAGATATTCGATGAGCCCCGAGGTCGGGCCCGTCATGTGCATCGGCCCGCGCCAGCCGGCTTTGTAGAGACGCGGGGCGAGCCCGACATGGTCGATATGGGCATGCGTCAGCAGCAGGAAGTCGATCCTGGCCGTATCGAAAGGCAGCGGCTTCTCGTTCAGCGCGCGCACCGTCTTGTTGCCCTGGAACATGCCGCAATCGACCAGGAACTGGCCGTGCGGGTGCACCACGCGGTAGCACGAGCCGGTCACCGTACCGGCGGCGCCATGGAAATAGAGCGTCACGGTCATCACTGTCCTCGGCGGTTGAGTTCGCTTCGGACAGTTGTGGCATAGGCCGAGTTGGCTGCCCATCCTTCGACAAGCTCAGGATGAGGCCGGGGGACGCTCAGGGGCGAGCCAAATTCCACCTCATGGTGAGGTGCGACCGAAGGGAGCCTCGAACCATGGGCCTCGCGCGCTACCCATCCTTCGAGGGTCGCTCCGCTCCCACCTCAGGACGAGGCAGCAGAATCCCGCGACCTCATGGTGAGCCTGTCGAACCATGGGCCTTGCGCACCCTACCTGCCCACCTCGAAAAATTCGGTCCAGCCGAATGGCTGGGCTATTTCGGCGCGCGCTTGGCCAATATCCGCTGCAGCGTGCGGCGGTGCATGTTGAGGCGGCGGGCGGTTTCGGAGACGTTGCGGTCGCAGAGTTCGTAGACCCGCTGGATATGCTCCCAGCGTACCCGGTCGGCCGACATCGGGTTTTCCGGCGGCGGCGCCTCGCCGCCCATGGCGAGCAGGGCCTTGACGACGTCGTCGGCGTCGGCCGGCTTGCTGAGATAGTCGACGGCGCCGAGCTTCACCGCCGTGACGGCGGTCGCGATATTGCCATAGCCCGTCAGCACCACGGCGCGCGCATCCGGCCGCGTCTTGTGCAGCGCCGAAACGACCACGAGCCCGTTGCCCCCGTCGAGCCTGAGGTCGACAACCGCGAAAGCGGGCGGATCGTCATCGACCGCGCTCAGCCCGTCATTGACATTGTCGGCGATGCGCACGGAAAAGCCGCGCTTTTCCATCGCCCGTTCCAGCCGGGTGAGAAAGGCCTTGTCGTCATCCACGAGCAGCAGGCTCGGGTCGTCCTTGAGCAGCGCTTCTATGTCACTCATCAAACACCTCTGGCGTGCCGCTAACGCCCGATTACGGCGGCTTAAAGCAGCAATCCTCCGGCTGCGACCGTCTGTCGCGCCCACACGATCCTTACCACGGCATGGCCCTCCGGTCCCTCGTTCTCGAAGGCGATTTCGGCGCCGGTTCGCTGCAGCAGCGTCTTGGCAATGAAGATGCCGAGCCCCAACCCTTCGATCTCGCTGTCGCGGCCGGCCGAAAGCAGTCGCGGCCGCGAGGTGAGATAGGGGTCGCCCAGCCGCGCCATGAGATCGGAGGGAAAGCCCGGCCCGTCATCGGCGATGCTGATGGTAATGGCGCGCGCGTCCCAGCTCGCCGCCACCCGCACCTCGGACAGCGCGAAGTGGCAGGCGTTCTCGATCAGATTGCCCAGCCCGTAGATCAGCCCGACATTGCGGCGGAACACCGGGTCGGGGCCTTGGCCGTCGGCGGTCAGCAGGATCGCCTTGCCGAGATTCTCATGCGTCTTGGCGACCTCGGCGAGCAGTTCGCCCAAGGGCAGGCTGGCGAAGGGATCGCCGCCATCGTCGCCGAGATTGCGCAGCTTGCCCAGAATGGCGCGGCAGCGCGCCGATTGCGAGATGATGAGTTCGACGTCGTCCGCCAGCGGCCCCGGCTCGATCTCGGCGCGCATCTCCTTGGCGGCGAGCTGGATCGTCGAAAGCGGCGTGCCGAGCTCGTGTGCCGCCGCCGCCGCGAGCCCGTCCAGCGCCGAAAGCTGCTCGTGCCGCGACAGCGCCAGCTCCGTTGCCGCCAACGCGTCGGCGAGCTGGCGCGCCTCATGGGCCACCCGGTTGGTATAGGCGGCGATGAAGATGACCGCACAGAGCAGGGCCACCCAGATGCCGATCTCGTACATGCGGTCGAAGACCAGCTCGACGTCCGGGTCCCAGGGCAGGGGCAGGTGGAACAGCGCGATCAGCGAGGCGATCACCACCACCAGCGCGGCCAGTACCGCCGTCGCGCGCTGCGGCAGGATCGTCGCCGCGATCGAAACCGGCGCCAGCAGCAGGAAGGCGAACGGATTGTGTAGCCCGCCGGTCAGCGCCAGAAGCCCGCCCAGCTCGATGCAGTCGAAGGCCAGCTGCGCCGTGGCGAAGCGGATGGAGGGCCGGTGCGTCGTCCCGAAGCGGATGAGCGTCACCACGTTGAACAGCGCCGAGGCGGCGATGATGGCGAGGCATCCCTCGAGCGGCAGCGGGTATTGCAGCCCGAACTGCACGAACAGCACGACCATGGCCTGCCCGCCCAGCGCCAGCCAGCGCAGCGTCACCAGCGTGTCGAGCCGGAGCGGCCGCCACATGGCGGCGAGCAGTCCGCCCTGCTGCTGTTGCTCGACCACTGCCATCTGCCAACCTCTTAGCGCCGGTCCGTCCGGCGGCCGCCGAAACCCGGGGGCCGCTTCCATGGGAATGCTATCACGGCTTTTCAAGGGCAAGAATTGGACAAGGTTACGCTTGATCCTGCGATTTGCGGGGGCCACGTCCCCTCTTGTTCGTGACAGGCCATGTGTTCGTGACTGGGAGAAACGCCTATGAACGCATCCAACTACGCCTATTTCCGCCCGGGATGGACGCCGCTCACCGTGCTCGCCATGGTGCTGGGCTTCATGATCTTCTGGCCGCTGGGCCTTGCCGTGCTCGCCTATATCCTTTGGGGCCAGCGCTTCGGCTTCGCCGGCGAGCGCGCCGAGCGCTGGATCAACCGGCAGCGGTCTTTCGGCGGCTGGTGCCGCAGCGGGGCCGACGGCTTCCGCGGCTGGGGCCAGACCAGCGGCAATGCCGCCTTCGACGCCTATCGCGAGGAGCAGCTGCGCCGTCTCGACGAGGAGCGCCGCCGGCTCGACGACGAAGTGCATGAATTCCACGAATACCTGCGCAATCTGCATATGGCGCGGGACCGCGAGGAATTCGACCGCTTTCTGCGCGAGCGCCAGTCCCGGCAGACGGGCAGCAACCCGCCGGCCAACCCCGACAAGGGCAGCGACATCGACTTTTGAGTTCCCTAACCGGGAGTCTCCTTCCGGAAGGGGATTGTCGACCAGCCGAAATCGGCGCCATCCCGGGCGATCGGGGTGGCGCAATTGTTTTGCGCCACAAGGCCCCCTCACCCGGCGCTACGCGCCGATCTCTCCCCCGAGGGAGAGGTGAAAGAGGGCAGAACCTCGCCACCACGTCACCTCTCCCTCTGGGGGAGAGGTCGGATGCGTAAGCATCCGGGTGAGGGGGCCTTTGGCTTTGGCTTCCCTACCCCGCCACATCGAAGGCCGGTCCAGCCGAATGGCTGGCCGCCCCCGAATCTGTTTAACTCCCCCCATGATCAGCCTGACGCCCAAGCCGAAATTCCCCGCTTCCACCGAGGCCCGGATCGGCGGAAGGGCCGTTTCCATTGCGGTCCGCGTCTCCGAGCGGGCGCGCTCCTATCGGCTCTCCATCCCGCATCGCGGCGGTCCCGTGCTCACCGTGCCGCGCCACGGCCGCTGGTCGGAGGCCGAGGCCTTTCTGAGCCGGCAGACAGCGTGGCTCGAGGCGCGGCTGAAGCGTGTCGCCCCGCAGGTGCCGCTCGCCGCCGGCCAGGCTGTCCCGGTGCGCGGCGTGCCGCACCTCGTGGTGCCGACCGGCCAATTGCGCGGCCGCGTCGAGACGGCGCTGCAGGATGGCCGGCCCGTGCTGCTCGTCCCCGGCACGCCCGAGCACCAGCCGCGGCGCCTGCTGGATTGGCTCAAGGCCGAGGCGCAGGCCGACCTCGAGGCGCGCGTGCTCGTCCACACGCAAACGCTCGGCGTCACGGCCAAATCCGTACGGCTCCGCTCGCAATCGACGCGCTGGGGCTCCTGCGCCTCGACCGGGCGGCTCAATTTCAACTGGCGGCTCATCCTCGCCCCGCCCTTCGTGCTCGACTATGTGGCGGCCCACGAAGTCGCCCATCTGCTGCACATGAATCATTCGCCGGCCTTCTGGGCGGCCGTGGGCAGGGCGCTGCCCGACATGGCGCGCGGCCGGGCCTGGCTCAAGGCCCATGGCAGCGAGCTCATGGCCTATGGGCCGGATTGAGGACACCGGCAGTCGCAAAATGCCGGGGCGACAAGCCGCCGGCCCGCCGCTACGCTGCGGCTGATGGCCGCGTCGGCGATTCTTGGCGCTTCGGGCCGGGGCCGCTAGATTCGGCCTCCCAATAGGAGACCTTGAATGGGCAAGCCGCTTGTCATCGTCGCGCTGGTGCTCGGCGTCGTGTTCCTGATTTTGGCCGTCTATTACTGGCTCACCCCGGCCGGCGCGCTGCCCGGTTTCTTCCCGGGCTTCGAGCAGGGCGTCGCCGCCCACCACGTCAAGCACGCCATCGTGGCGCTGGTGATCGCGGTGGTGCTGTTCTGCTTCGCCTGGTTCCAGAGCAAGCCGGCCAAAACGGCCTGAAGCCGCAAAAGCTGGATTCCGGCGAAAGCCGGAATCCATTTCAGATGCTGACGATGATCAGCGCCAGCACGCCCGCCACCGCGCAATAGATCGCGAACGGCTTGAGCGATTTCGTCTGAAAATAGCGGACCAGGAAGCGCACCGAAAAGAAGGCGCTGACCGCCGCGGCGATCGCGCCGGCAAAGGCTTCGCCGACCCCTGCGCCGCCCTGCGCGAAGATGTCGGGCACTTTCAGCACGGCGGCGGCGAAGATGATCGGCGTCGCCAGCAGGAACGCGTAGCGCGCCGCGTTCTCGTCATTGAGCCCGCTGACCAGCCCGCCCGTCATCGAGAGCCCGGTGCGCGAGAAGCCGGGGATCAGCGCGAAGCATTGCGCGATGCCGATCAGCACCGCCTGTCCCCAGGTGAGCGCCGCGAGCCGTCGGTCGTCCTGCGCCCCTTCCTCGACCCGCTTGCGCAGCGCCTCCACCGCATAGAGCACCGCACCATTGAGGATCAATGCCACCGCGACCACCTGCGCGGTGCCGAACAGGGTCTGCAGCGCATCCTGGAACAGGAAGCCGATGATGCCGGCGGGGATCGTGCTCACCACCAATAGCCAGCCGATCTTGGCATAGGTGTCCTCCTGCCGGATTTCGCGGTCGCGCAGCGAGCGCAGCACGCCGAGGATGATCTTGAGCCAGTCGCGCCAGAAGAAGCCGATCAGCACCAGCGCCGTGGCCAGATGCGTCAGCACCAGGAAGGACAGGAACGCATCCGTCCCCCGGTCGAGCGGCCAGTGCAGCACCGCCGGGATGAGCACGGTATGCCCGAGGCTCGAAATCGGGAACAGCTCGGCAAAGCCCTGCAGCAGGCCGAGCAGGATCGCTTCGAAGTAATTGATCACCGGCGCTGGCTCCTGACATGGCGGGCAAGGCTTTCGGCGAGCACGGCGGCGATGCCCACGGCAAGCGCGATGGCGCCCCAGAGCGGGTCGATGTCGAGCAGCTTGACCGCGCCCGCCACCACCACGATCCAGATCGCGGCGAAGAGGGCGAGGCTCCCATCCTCGACGAAGAGATGGGCGATTTCGCTGAGCGCGGTTGCGACCGGGTTCTTCATTTCACCACCTTCAACTGGCCGCGCCGCAGCGGACGAAGCCGCGCCACGGCGCCGAGCGACAGGGCCGCGAAGACGGCGAGCAGGACCAGCAGCGACCAGTCGCCGCCTGGCCAGGCGGCCCCCAGCCCTTCGCCGATCCAGAAAATGCCGAAGCTGACCGCCATCAGCCCGACCACGAATTTGAGCCCGTTTTCCGGCACTCTGGACAGCGGCCGGTGCAGCGCGGCGCCGGCGATCAGCACCACCAGAACCGCCGCCGCGGCGCCCAGGCTCGCATAACCCACCATGCCGTGGCCGGCGCCCAGCGCCACCACGATGAAGGCGACTTCCAGCCCCTCGATGAGCACGGCGTTGAAGGCCACCAGCGCCGCCGCCGCGTCGCCGCGCCGGCTGCCATGCGATCGCCGCTTCAGCTCGCTCGTCTCGCGCGCGAAAGCCTGGTCTTCGTCGCGCAGCGGCAACAGGCCGGCGGCGCGCAGGATGGCCTTGCGCAGCCATTTGAGGCCGAAGAGCACAAGCAGCACGCCGATGGCGAACTGGAAGGCCGTGAGCGGCACCAATTGCAGCAGCGGACCCAGCACGGCGATGATGACGGCGAGCACGACGAGCCCGCCCAGCGCTCCGCCGGCGGCCGGGCGCCAGCCCTGCGTCAGCCAGACCGCGAGCACGATGGTGAACGCTTCCACCACCTCCACCAGCGAGGCGAGAAAGCTCGGCACGAGCACGGAGGCGAGCGGAACAATGTCGATCATGGCCTCTCCGATGATTCGGGATTGCTGGCACTATAGCGTGACCGCCCGCGGCGTCGCCTCGCCTTTTGACACTGCGCCCATGCGGAACTCCGGATGCGGAGGGCCGTTACGCCGGCTGGAGTCTTGTCTGGATATATGAGTTGTCGCGTCTCGTGGTTCGACAAGCGCACCATGAGGCCGGAAAAGTGGAGCCACTTTTCGTCAAACCGCTCTAGTCTCGTCGCATCGAACCACCCGAAAGTGAGTCGCCCGATGACGATCCGCTCGCTCGCGTGCCGCGTTCTGCCCGTCCTCTGCCTCGTTCCGCTCGCCGCCCCCGCTCACGCGGCGCCCTCCGACGCCGCCATGCTGCGCAGCTATGTCGGCGCCTATGCCGGCAGCGGCGCCATCAGTTCCGATCCGCCGCAGACGGTCCGGTGCCGGCTGGTGATGACCCCGGGGAAAGGGGCGAGCCTCGATTATACCGGCCGCTGCGCCGCGGGCGGCGTGGGCTTCAACCTCACCGGCATCATCACCGCCGCGGGCGGCCGCATCAGCGCCACCATGTCGGGTACCGGCGACGGCTTTTCCGGCGCCGGAACGGTGGCGGGCATCCGCCGCGGCGACGGGGTGGTGTTCAACTCGAAAAGCCACGACACCGCCCAGGGCCATGACCGCCTCATCACCTCGAGCTTCTCACTGTCGGGCGGCAGCGTCGGCATCAAGTTTTCGGTGTTCGACAACAAGACCGGCAAGACCATGGCCGGCTCGATCCCCTTCACCAGGGCGGGCAGGTAGGGCGCGCGCGGCCCATCCTTCGAGGGTCCCCCGGATCAAGTCCGGGGTCCCACCTCAGGATGAGGTCGGTGAAAGCTAATACCACCTCATGGGTGAGGTGCGAGGCGGAGCCGAGCCTCGAACCATGGGCCACGCGCACTCTACCTGCCCACATCGAAAATCCGGTCCAGCCGAATGGCTGGTGGTCAGCTCGCCATGGCGCCGGTGAGCAGCATGTCGACGGCGTGCTCCATGGAGCCGGCTTCGGTCACCGCGCCGCCATTGACGAAGAAGATCTCGTCGGCATTGTTGATGGTGTTGAGCCGGTGGGCGATGATGACGCGGGTCGTCGATGCGGGCAGCTTGGAGAGGATGTCCTCCAGCAATTGCTCGGTGACGGTGTCGATATTGGCGGTCGCCTCGTCGAGGATCAGCAGCTCCGGGTCGCGCAACACCGCGCGGATGAAGGCGATGAGCTGCTTCTGCCCCAGGCTGATCGACTCGCCCGCCGATTTGACCGGCGTTTCGAGCCCCCGTTCGAAGCGGGCGAGCAGACCCGACAGGCCGCGCTTCTCCAGGAGCCGCAGCAATTCCGTGTCATCGGCGCCGGCCAGCGCCGGATTGCCATAGGCGATGTTGTCGCGCACCGTTCCGGTGAACAGGAACGGCTCCTGCAGGATGAAACCGATCTTGGTCGCGCGTTCGGCCGGCGGCACCGTGCGGATGTCGCGCCCTTCGAGCCGCACCATGCCTGAATTCGGGTCGTAGAGCCGCGCCATCAGCGACGCCGTGGTGGTCTTGCCGCCCCCGGTCGGCCCGACCAGCGCATAGGTCTTGCCGCGTTCCAGCCGGAGCGACACGTCGGCGAGCACAGGCTTGCCCTCCGGGTAGCCGAACGACACATGCTCGAATTCGAGCAGCGGCGCATCGGGGTCCGCCGGCTGGGCCGGCAGCAGCGCCATGTCGGAGCTGAGCGACAGCACCTCGGAGATGCGGTCGAGCGCCGCCAGCGCCAGTTGCAGCGAAGCCCATGCGGCCGCCAGCTGCCGCAGCGGATTGTAGAAATTGTTGACGTAGAGCAGGAAGCCGATGAGCAGCCCGGTCGTCGTCTGCCCCCAGGTGATCATCAATATGCCGAGCGAAAGCACGATCAGCTGCGCGATATTGTAGGCGAGCCCGTAGAGCGGCACGAAGATGTTGTTGGCCACGCCCGCCCGCACCGAGGCGGCGTAGTTGAGCCGGTTCGCGTCGTTGAACTTCGACACGAAATAATCGACCCGGTTGAAGGCGACGATCACCTTGAAATTGGCGAGGCTCTCCTGGATCTCGCCCGAAAGCCCACCCAGCGTCTGCAGGCTTTTGAGATTGGTCCGCTTCACGTAGGGCGAGATCAGCTGCGTGATGATCAGCACGGCCAGCGCCGGCAGCAGGCCCGCGCCGCCTAGCCGCCAGTTGAGCACCAGCAGCAATATGCCCGACCCGAGGATCATGAAGCCGTTCGACAGGAACTGCATCAGCGCCTGCGCGAAGAACTGGTTGAGCTTGTCGGTATCGTTGTTGATGCGCGAGATGAGGTCGCCGGCCCGGTTCTGGTTGAAGAAGGCGACGGGCAGGTCCTGCAGCTTGTTGAAGAGCGCGTTGCGCAGGTTGAAGAGGATGCGCCGGCCGACCCCGCCCATGGTCCGCGTCTGCACATAGGAGGTGCAGAGCGCCACCAGGTAGATCGCCAGCAGCGCGCCGGCATTGCGCAGCACGCCGCCATAATCGCCCGCCGTGATGTAGCGGTCGACCGTCTGGCCGATCAGCCAGGGCGAGGCGAGCGTGGCCGCCGAGGTGCAGAGGATCGCCGTGAAGGCGATGGCGATATTGCGCTTCTCGTCGGCGATCAGCGGCGCCAGCCGGGCGAGCGCCACGAGCAGCGACTCGCGCTTTTGCGTGCTGTCCTTGCTGCTAAGCCTGTAGCTCATAGTCCTCGGTACTCTGCTGGCTCCGGTAGATCTGCACATATTCCGGCGAGGTGCCGAGCAGCTCCTGGTGCGTGCCGCTGTCGAGCACCAGGCCCTCCATCAGGAGCACGATCTGGTCGTAATCCTCGACGGGGGCGATCTTCTGCGTCACCGAGATCAGCGTCAGGTCGGGATAGTTGCGCCGCACATTGGCGAGAATGGCGCGCTCCGTGCGCGTATCTACCCGCGCCGTGAAATCGTCGAGCAGCAGCACTTTCGGGTTCAGCGCCAGCGCCCGCGCCAGCATGATGCGCTGCTTCTGCCCGCCCGAGAGCGAAGTGCCGCGCTCCGACACCACGGTGTCGAGGCCCTGCGGCAGGGTACGGACGAAATCGCCGAGCTGGGCCGTTTCTATCGCCCTTTCGAGATCGGCATCGGCCACCGTGTCGGAAAAGGCGATGTTCTCCCTGAGGCTCAAATTGAACAGCACCGAATCCTGGAAGACGATGCCCACCTGCCGGTAGAACGTCTCCCGGTCATAGGCGTCGATCGGCTTGCCGTCATAGAGGACGCGGCCCGAGCTCGGCCGGATCAGGCCCGTCATGGC
>DASZUI010000029.1:0-18797 GCA_035547675.1 Devosia sp. | reverse complement strand
TCTCAAGGCCGGGCTCAACGTCTCGCAGGGACTGGTGACCTGCAAGCCCGTTGCCGAGGCGCACGGCTATAGCTGGACCGCGGTGGAAAAGGCCCTCGCGGCCTAAGCGCGCTGCCCATGGGCCAACGCTGCCGTCAGCGTAGGCCGGGCGGCCCCATCCGATTATGCGACGGCCCGGAGCGAAAACGTCGTTTCAGCGGCGCCCATACCTTGGTCCGTTGCGCTGGACTGAAGTCTGCCAGCCGGAACGCGCTGTCGAACCCCGCCATTGTGCGTTGGGGCGACCGCAAAGAAAGGCTACCAAATGAAGTTCTTCGCACTTGCAGCAGCGGTAATCGCGCTCATGTCAGCACCCGCGCTCGCGGCCTCGCATGGCAACGGCAATGGAAACACGAACGGCCAGGGCGCCGAAAACCGGAGCCCGGTCGCCACGGCGACACTGGATGCGCTCAACAGCGGCGTCAATGTCGGGCAGACGATCAGCGATCGAAACACCAACCCGGACAACACCTATTACCAGGACAATGGCTATACCGGCCGCGGCGATGAGGTTTCGACGCTCGCGCACACCAAGGCCAAGGCATGCCACACCGCGGTATCGGTAACCGGCGATGCGGTGACGACCTGTACGACCGCGGCCACCGGCAGTCTCCGCTGATACCCAAAGCTAGACGACAGAGGCCGCGGCCTTGGTGAAGCGGATGGTGACCGTCATGCCCTGCCCGGGCTGCGAGGAGACGTGCAGCTGCGCGTGAGCGTTTTCTCTGAGCGTCGTTACGATCAATGCACTGAGCTTGCCGGGTACGGGCCAAGTCGTCCCGGCAGGAAGCCCGACACCATCGTCCGCGACTTCGACTCTGCAACCCAGCTCGTCGACGAGGCAGGTGAGCCTCACCGTTCCCCCCTCGCGACCTTGGAAGGCATGCTTCAAAGCGTTGGTCATCAATTCGTTGACGACCAGTCCGGTCGGCATCGCGATGTTGACCGAGACCGGCCATGCGTCGACCTTGAGGTCGAGGCGAATCCCTTCGGTCGCCTGCGCGTGCATCACCGCCGAAGCGATTTGGCTCAGATAAGAGCCCAGATCGACTTCTTCGGAGTGCGTGTCCTTCGCAAGAGCCTGGTAAAGCAGCGCCAAGGCCTCCACCCGGCTTGCCAGCCGCTTGAACCGGGCCTCGTCCTCCAGATCGGCAGATTGACGCGCTTCGAGCCGAATGAGCGCCGTGATCATCTGCAGATTGTTTTTGACGCGGTGCTGGATTTCGCGAAGCAGCGTATCCTTTTCCCGAATGCGCTCCTCGAACGCGGCGCGCTCGGCACCGTCCGGCGATCGGTCCTCGATCAGCGCCACAAGTCTGAACACTGGCGATCCATCATCGTCTTCGATGATGTTCGACCAGGCGTGGACAACAAGGGGCGGCGCCCCTGGCCTGGGCATGAGGAAAATGCCGATGAAATCGCTTCCCGCACTGATGGCCGCGCCTAGCGGTGTCGCGTCGCCGTCGCTCTGCGACTTGCCGGGCAGCGCATCCCAGCCTTTGCCGATGAGACCTTCGACCAGTCCGCCGCTGAGGCGCTGGAATTCGATATTGCCGTAAACGATGCGCTCTCGCGGCCCGAGAGCGGAGACTCCGATCGCCACAGGCAGGTGATCCAGGAACTGCTTGAATCGATCGCTTTCGAGGGCAGTCGCCAGATCCGGGGAGTCCAGCAAATGCTCCAGCTCCTGGGGATGTGTTTCGTTCGGCCGTGCCATGGCTGAGCTGCCCTCGACATGGTTCACCCTAACGCACTCGGCGAGAACGTCATAGGGCGATGACGATGGCCGTCCTGAGCGGCGCCCTGGCATCCTGCCTGCGTCTCGATGTCGCGGGACGGCCGGAGGTCTCGCCGCCCCAGCCTGCGTCTGCTGCGCCCCGGTGCGGCAGCTGCCCTTCAGCCGATGCCTGCGAATGCCGGTTATTGAGATTTCGACTGCCGAGCATGCGTTGCAGCTTCGGTTGGTTCCGGCGTAGGGTCCGCCAAAATCGAGGGGGAGCTCGTGGCCGGATCAGCCCTGAAGCTTGAGAATCTTTCCGTCACCTTCTCCGGGAAGCCGATTCTGCAGGTACCGCATCTCGAGATTGCGCCCGGTACCGCAGTGGCCTTCACCGGACCGTCGGGCTCGGGGAAGACGACGTTGCTGCACGTCATTGCCGGCATTCTCCGTCCCACCAGCGGAACGGTCACCTGGGACGAGACGGAGCTGACCAAATTCGGCGAGGCGCGGCTCGACCGCTGGCGGCAGAAGCATGTCGGCCTGATTTTCCAGGATTTTCACCTGATCGAGCAATTGTCGCCGCTCGCCAACGTCCTGCTTCCGGCCACGTTTTCGAGCTTTGCGACGCCGCAGGCCGTTCGTCAGCGCGGGCTGAAACTGCTCGAGGATTTGGGTGTGCCGACAGCGACCCGCTCGGTCACCAAGCTGTCGCGCGGCGAACGGCAGCGCGTCGCCGTCGCCCGTGCGCTGCTGTTCGATCCGCCGATCCTGCTCGCGGACGAGCCGACGGCGAGCCTCGACGAACAGTCTTCCATCAACGTTACCGAGGTGCTGGCCTCCGTTGCCGCCGCCGGACGCACGGCCATCCTCGTCAGCCACGATCCGATCCTGGTGCAGCGCTGCGCCCGGGTGATCCGGCTCGAGCACGGCCTCATCGTCAGCGACATCGCCCAGACCCCCTCCCATCCCGTTTCCGCAGAGGCGCTGGTATGAACCCGCTGTCCGTCGCCTGGGCCATGGTCCGCCGCTATCCGGCGACCACCATCATCTTCATCGTCGTCATTGCCGCGGCCGTGGCGCTCGGCATCGGCATCACCGCGCAGGAGCGGGCGCTCCGCGATGGCAGCGCCATGGCATCGGATCGCTTCGACCTCATCGTCGCCGCGCCCGGCAGCCAGATGGAGGTGCTGTTCAACACCGTGTTCCTCAGGCCGAGCGCCGTGCAGCTGCTCGACCCGCCGATTGTCGCCAAGGCCCTGACCGATCCGCGTGTCGACTACGCCGCACCGATCGGCTTCGGCGACAATGTCGAGGGCCTGCAGGTGGTGGGCACGATCCCGCAATTCGTCAATCGCCTGAGCGACGGGCTGAGCGAGGGCCGGCTCTTCGACAAGGACGGCGAGGCGGTGATCGGCGCCAGCGTCCCCTTCAAGCTCGGTGACCAGGTGACGCCCGCCCATGGCAGCGAGGCCTTTGGCGCCGAAACGCCCGAAGAGGAAGAGCACGAGGGCCACCATCCCTATAAGCTCACCATCGTCGGGCGCATGAAGCCGACCGGCAATCCCTGGGACCGCGCCGTCATCATCCCCATCGAGACCATCTGGAAGGCCCATGGCATGGCTCTCGGCCATGCCGCCGGGGATACCCATGTCGGCCCGCCCTTCGATCCTTCGCAGGTGCCGGGCTTGCCCGCGATCGTCATCAAGGGCAAGACCGTCGCGGACATGTACGGCCTGCGCAGCGAATACCGCACCACCCGCTCGATGGCCTTCTTCCCCGCCGAGGTGCTGTACCAGCTCTACGACATCGTGGGGAACATCCGGCAGGTCATGTCGCTCATGGCCAATGTTACGCAGGTGCTCGCCTACCTCGCCATCCTTGCCGGTGTCTTTGCGCTGATGAAACTGTTCGAGCGGCAATTCGCGGTCTTGCGCGCCCTCGGCGCGTCGCGAACTTACGTGTTCCTTGCCGTCTGGCTCTTCGCCAGCCTTATCGTGCTCGCCGGCGTTGTCATTGGCCTCGGGCTCGGCTACGGCATCGCCGGTGTCGCATCGCACGAGATATGGCGTGCGACGGGGGTCTCGCTCGAGGCGAGCCTCGGGCCGGACGAACTCCTGCTGGCCGCCGGAGGCGCCGTGATCGGCATCGTTTTCGCGACCCTGCCGGCGGCGTTGCTCTATCGCGGCTCGGTGGCCAATCTGCTGCGTTGAGGCACAGCTCGCCGGCGGATTTATCGTGGAAGGCTGTAAGGACATGACTTCGTTTCGCGCTTTGGCGATCTCGGCGTTCGGCGCTGCGCTGATATTGGCCACGGCCGTAATGCCTGCCGAGGCGGCGCGCCTGCGCATCTGGGATTTGAAGCTCGGCACCACGGTCGACAAGATGCCGCCCTGGATCGCCTTCAAGGGCTATGCCTGCGGCAGCAATGGCGGACCGCCCCTGCAGCAGCTCTCCGGCTGGGCCGATTACAAGAAGTGCGCCGCCGAGCCGAACGGCCTGCACGAAGTCTATTTCGAATATGACGACGAGGACGAATACATCGCCCGCGCCCATGAGGATCTGCGCGTCGCCCGCGATGTGGGCACCGTCGACAAATCCTTCCCGATCATCGCTTCGGCTCTCTTCGACGACGCCGGCGTCTTGAAGGGCCTGCGCATCGTCACCGACCCGCGCCAGAACGAAAAACCCGATAATGACTGGGTGGATCTGCGCGGCCGCGACGAGCACTACCTGCTCGGCAGCTATCTCTCCTCGCAATTCCACATGGACCCCGAAAAGGACTGCACGCAGCAGCCGCTCGGGCCGGGCGAATCCAAGGTCGGTTCGGTCTATGTGAAGCTCGACTGCCAGAAGCTCTACCCGGCCGACAACGCGCGCTATCTCGTCTCGGTCCGCTTCTACCGCAAGAAAGGGCAGGCGGCGCGCGACCCCCATACCGGGGCACTGACGCAAGGCCAGTTCGTCAGCCTCACCAAGGCCGAAATTTTCATGCCCGATGTGCCGCTGACGGCTGCCGACTCGCCCGACGGATCGGCCGATGCAACAACGCCTATCGCCCCCGAAACCGTGAAAGGGCCGCGGCAGCCGGACTAGAGCGTTTTCAGGAAAAGTGGTTCCACTTTTCCGGCCTCATGGTGAGCTTGTCGAACCACGAAAACGCGACAAGTCAAAAACTTAGAGCTCACGTTCTGATGCAATCAGAAGGTGAAATGCTCTAGAGCGCTTTCAGGAAAACGTCCTGATTCAATCAGGACGTGAAACGCGCTAGTCCTGCGGCGCCGGCGTTACCGCCGGTGGCGGCGTCGGGGCGATGCCCTGACCCGTCTGCCCGTTCGGCAGGATGGCGTTCCTGACATTGGCGCCCGCCATGTCTTCGGGCAGCAATTGCGCCTGGAAGAGGCGGCTGCCGCTGAGATCGGCCCCGGCAAGCGTCACCTCGCGCATATCCGCGCCGATCAAATCCAGTCCCTCGGCCTTGGTGCCGGAGAAATTGGCGCCACGCAGTTGCGCCCGCTGCAGCGAGCCATTGGTCAGCGTGGCGCCCGAAAAATCGACGCCCGAGAAATTGGCGTCGTCTCCGAGCCCCCGCGTCATGTCGACATGCGTCAGCTTGGCATCTGCCAGCCTCCCCAGCCGCACATCGGCATTGACCATGGTCGCGCCCGCCAGGTCGGCATGCGTCAGGTCGATGAGCTTGGCGAGAATGCCGGTGAGATTGCTGTTCTCGAAATTGGCGCGGTTTGCCCGCGCGCCGTAGAGCATGACGCCGGTGAGATTGGCGTTCTTGAGATTGGCGTTCTGCAGCAGCGCGATGTTCATGTTCGCCATGCTGAGATCGGCGCCCGAAAGATCCGCGCCGGTGAGATTGGCGTTATGGAAATTGGCATCCTTGAGGTTGGCGCCGGCGAGCTTGGCCCCGCGCAGATCGGCGCGCTTCTTGTTGACCCCGTGCAGGTCGCATCCCGGGCAGTCCTTGGTCAGCCCGGCGATGAAATCGCTTCGCTGGTCGGCGACCGCCGGCGATGCGCAGGCTATGACCGCGCCGAAAACCATTAGGACGAGCGGACGAAGCGAAGGCATAGAATTTTCCTCGGAGCGTTTTCAGGACACCGTCGGCCGGTTCGAAAACGATAAGCTGATAGCAGGCCGGCCGGCGCCATCGACGCCGGCCGGCAGCCGGATGGAACCGATTACTTCGCCGGCGCGGGCAAGGTGACGCCGGCCAGCGTGGCGCTGTCGGACGGCAGCGGGCTGTCGCCGGCCGCTACGCCGTTCTTGCTCAGGATGAAGGCGATGACCTGCGCATATTGCTGCGGCGTCAGCGCGCCCGGGCGGTCCTGCGGCATGTTCGTGCTGACGAAGTCGAAGAGCACGTTGGCCGGCTTGCCGAACCAGTTGGCCTGGAACAGCGGGCCCGTCAGGATCGGGGCGTCGAGTGCTCCCTGCAGGCTGTCGCCGTGGCAGGCGGCGCAATTATCCTTGTAGACCGCGTCACCCTGCCGCGCCTGAGTGGCGGTGAAGCTGACCGCCGAATCGGCAAGGGCAGGTGCGGCCAGCAGGGCCAGCGTTACGGCGAGCGGCAGCGCGAAGCGAGTCTTCATGATCATTCCGGATTCCTGAAAGTAAGAGCTGTATGCCCGGGAGGCAGGAACGGCGGACGCCAGACGCTTCGTCGCCCGGCCGCTCTCCCCGAGCGCCGCGCATTTGATACCAAGCCCGCCTTTCGATCAATCCTTGCCGCCGGAGCAATCGGACGACTCGGCGCTGCACGGCCGCCGCGATTTGATGAACTTCGGCGCGGTTCCGGCTGCCGGCAGGCCGAATGTTTCCGCGCCGTTTCTGATGGTCGCGAACAAGTGAAGGCCGCGTCACTTCGCCGTGTTGAACCCTTGCCACCGCTGGTAAACATATGAGTTGTTATCGTAATTGGCATCAGCCGGCGTCAGCCGGTGGGTAGCAATCGGGCCGAGGAGGATTTCATGTTCGATCGTCGCCAAGTTCTGCTTCTCGGGGCCGCTTCATTGGGGGCGGGGCTCATCGCCCGGCCCGCTTTTGCCGATGCCGAAAACATGACGATGGATGGCCTCTACAACGATACGGGCGCCGATTATTCCGAGGAGGCGCGCACATTCAATGGCCGCGACGTCACGCTGAAGGGCTTCATGGCCCCGCCGCTCAAACCCAATGCCAAGTTCTTCGTGCTCGGCACTCAGCCGATGGCGGTCTGCCCGTTCTGCGACTCGTCGGCGACCTGGCCCACCAATATCGTGCTGATCTACACGCGCGACCCGCTCAAGCTGGTCAACTGGGACGAGCCCATTACGGTCACCGGCAAGCTCGACCTGGGCGTGCAGACCGACCAGGACACCGGCTTCGTCTCCAAGGTTCGCATGCTCGACGCCACCTACCGCATGCTGCCCTCGGTCTCGATCGGCTTCTAGCCGGAGCGCCCATAGGTTTTCCCAAAGACGGACTGTGGCAATTCTGTGCAATATCGCTGTTGTCTCGCGATTGCGTGATCGATAGCTTTCCGCCACCGCCCTCGATCTGTCCTACGAGGGGGTAGTGGAGGGTTTCTGATGAATTTCGATAGCCCCGTTCGCAGCCGCGCGCTGCGGGCCTTGGCTGTTGCTGGACTCGTTTCGACTGCGCTCGTGTCCACGGCAATGGCTCAAAATGCCGCCCCGGCTCCGGCGGCAGCAGCGCCGGCCAAGGCCGCTCCCGCCGCACCGCCGCCGGCCCCCAAGATGGCCGCCATCCCGAAGGGCAATTTCGTTCTCTCGGTCACGACGGAGCGTCTCGAAAACGCGCTCAACGAATCCCAGAATTGGCTGACCTCGAACGGCAATCTGGAATCCTGGCGTTATTCGCGCCTGAACCAGATCAACCGCGACAATGTCGGCAAGCTGCACATGGCCTGGGCCATGTCGCTCGGCGGCGCCACCGACGTGACGGGCGTCAATGGCCCCAACGTCATGGCCAATCCCCTGGTCGACAACGGCATGATGTATGCGGTGTCGGAGTGGGGCCGCGTCTTCAAGATCGATGTGACCAATCCGCAGCATGGCGACCTGCTGTGGGTCTCCGATCCGGCCGTGGACCATGAGAACAATGCCTCGTTGACCCGCGGTATCGCGCTCTATGGCGAGAACGTCTACAACGCGCTCAACGACGGTCGCGTCGTGGCCATCAATCGCGACACCGGCGAGATCGTCTGGGACAAGCAGGTCGGCACGACCAATAAGTTCGGTGGCGTCGAACGCTTCCTGAGCCAGCCGCTTGCCGCCGACGGCAAGATTCTGGCCTCCAACGGCGCGGGCGATGCCGGCACCAATGGCTGGCTGGTTGCTCTTGACCCCAAGGACGGCCACGAGATCTGGCGCTGGAATTCCATCCCGAAGCCGGGCGAGCCGGGCTCCGAGACCTGGAAGGACGAAAACGACACGGCCTGGGAACGGGGCGGTGGCGGCATGTGGACCACGGGCTCCTATGACAAGACCACTAAGTCGGTCATCTGGGGCGTGGCCAATCCGACCCCGATCTACGACCCGCAATACCGTCCCGGCGACAACCTCTACACGGACTCCACCGTGTCGATCGACGCCGATACCGGCAAGCTGAAGTGGTACTTCCAGTACACGCCGAACGATGGCTGGGACTACGACGAGAACGGCGTTCCGATGGTCCAGGATCTGACGATCAATGGCCAGAAGCAGCGGATCGTCGGTCACTTCGGCCGCAACGGCTTCTATTACCAGCTCGGCCTGACCGACGGAAAGTTCATGTCGGCCACCCAGTACACCAACGAGCTGAACTGGACGACGGGCATCAATCAGAAGACCGGCAAGCCGAACGAGTACGATCCCAAGCTCGCGGTGCAGACCTACATCCCGGCGACCCGCACGCTGCGCGGCGACCCGAACGAGCGGACCTGCCCGACCTGGCATGGCGGTATCGCCATGGAGCCGCCGGCCTTTAATCCGATCAAGCAGATCACCTATGCGGTCGGTACCGAAGGCTGCACCATCGAGAACGGTGGTACGGGCGTCGATGCCAAGAACAACATGGTCGGCCGCACCTTCACCTCGGACCTCTATTACGGCGGCCTCACCGCCGTTGACGCGGTCTCGAACAAGGTGCTCGGCAAGGTCGTCAACGACACCGAAATCCGTTCCGGTGTGCTGTCGACGGCGGGCGGCGTGATCTTCACCGCGCTCACCAATGGCGACATCGCTGCCTATAACGACGAGACCCTCGAGCTGCTGTGGCACTTCAATGTCGGCACGCCGCTTAAGGCCCCGCCGATGACCTTCGCGGTCGGCAACAAGCAGTACATCGCGCTCCAGAGCTCGGGCCTGCACGTGCACCCGGTCCGCTTCACCGACCTGATGCACTCGGCCTATCTGTTCGTCTTCGCCCTCGACGATGACGACATTAAGCCGAATGCCGCGGTAGCTGCCGCGCAGTAGGTTTCACAACCAGGTGAAGGGGCGGCCGCGACCTTGTTTCGGCCGCCCTTTTGCTGCCAAGAGGGGCTTGAGTAAAACGTCCTCCGAATTCCTCCCCATGATCGAAGTCGACCGGCTCCATAAGAGCTTCGGCATTGTCGATGCCGTCAACGGCATCAGTTTCTCCGTCGGCAAGGGCGAAGTCGTGGGCTTTCTCGGCCCCAATGGCGCCGGCAAGTCGACGACCATGAAGATGATCACCGGCTATCTGCCGGCCAGCGCCGGCGCGATCCGCATCTGCGGCCTCGACGTCGAACGCGATCCCAAGGCCAGCAAGAGCCATATCGGCTATTTGCCCGAAGGCGCTCCGCTCTATGGCGAGATGACGCCCCAGGCGCTGCTCGATTTCTGGGCCTCGGTGCGCGGCCTTTCGGGGACCCGCCGTCGCGAGCGCATCCGTTTTGTCGTCGAGGCGCTCGAGCTTCAGCCTGTGCTGCTCAGGCGCATCGAAACGCTCTCCAAGGGCTATCGCCGCCGCGTCGGCTTCGCCCAGGCCATGCTGCACGATCCCGACGTGCTGATCCTCGACGAGCCCACCGACGGCCTCGATCCCAACCAGAAGCGCCAGGTGCGCGGCCTCATCCGCGACATGAGCGCCGACAAGGCGATCATCATTTCCACCCACCTGCTCGAAGAGGTGGATGCCGTTTGCGACCGCGCCCTCGTCATCGACCAGGGACGGATCGTGCTGCAGGGCACGCCGGCCGACCTGCACGCCCAGTCGCCCTGGCACAATGCCGTCGTGGTCACCGTGCCCCCCGGGCGCATGCAGGAGGCGCGCGATCTTCTGCGCGGCCTCAAGGGCGCCGACCGGGTCGAGGATCGCCCCGAGACCACCGGCGCGCCCGCGCTCTGGGTCATCGGCAAGGGCCGCGCCGCGCTGACCTCGGATGTCAGCATCGCGCTAGCCGGGGCCGGCATCAGCGTCCTCTCCATGCGTACCGAAGAGGGCAGGCTCGATGAAGTGTTCAGGTCCGTGACCGGGGCGGGGCAGGCGTAATCCGACCATGAGAGTAATGCTGGCGATCGCCCGGCGCGAGCTTGGCGCCTATTTTTCGACACCCCTGGCGGCGGTGTTCCTGGCGGTGTTCGTCGCCGCTGCGGGCGCGCTCACCTTCTATGCCGGCGGCTTTTTCGAGCAGGGTCAGGCGAACCTCACCGCCTTTTTCTATTTCCATCCCTGGCTGTTCCTGGTGCTGATGCCGGCGATCGGCATGCGGCTCTGGGCCGAGGAGCGTCGCACCGGCACGATCGAGCTGCTGATGACCTCGCCGGTCGCCGTCTGGCAGACCGTGGTGGGCAAATTCCTTGCCGCCTGGGTGTTCTCCGGCATCGCGCTGGCGCTGACCTTTCCGATCCTCGTCACCGTCAATCTGCTCGGCCACCCGGATAATGGCGTGATCATCGCCAGCTATGTCGGCAGCCTGCTGATGGGCGGCGGCATCCTCGCGCTCGCCTGCTTCATCTCCGCGCTGACCGGCAACCAGGTCATCGCCTTCGTGATCAGCGTCGCCGCCGGCCTGCTCTTCGTCATGGCCGGGCAGGAGGCGGTGCTGGCGCCGCTGAGCGGGCACCTGCCCGATTATTTCGTCGAACTGGTGCGCTCCTTGTCCCCGGCCTCGCATTTCGAGGCGCTCACCCGCGGCGTGCTGCAGTTGGTCGATGTGATCTATTTCGTCTCGTTCATCGCGCTGATGCTCTTTCTCAACTGCCAGATCATCGAACTGCGGAGGGGACGCTGAACCATGGCGAACACCTCCAGCCTTTCCCGCCGCGTCTCCCCGCCAGTGCTCTCGATCATCCTGGCGGTGCTGCTGTTCCTGGCGGTCAATCTGTTTGCCGGCGTCAAGCTGGAAGGCCCGCGCCTCGACCTCACCGACCAGGCGCTCTTCACGCTCAGCGACAGCACCAAGGCGGTGCTCGCCTCGATCGACGAGCCGGTGACCATCCGCGTTTATAAGACGAGCCGGTTCATCGACGCGGTGCCCGGCCTGGCGACCCACGCCGCGCAGGTTTCGGAACTGCTGTCCACCTTCCAGCAGGTCTCGGGCGGCAAGGTGCATGTCGAAACCATCGACGTCGCGCCCTTCTCCCCCGAGGAGGACGACGCGCTGGCCCACGGCCTCCACGGCTTCAATCTCAACGCGCAGGGCGAGCGCGGCTATTTCGGCCTCGTCGGCACCAATACGGTCGATACCGTCGAGACCATCGACTTCCTCGATCCGGCCCGCGCCGCCTTCCTGCAATACGATCTGACGCGCATCGTCTATCGTCTCGTCCACCCGGACGAGCCGCAGGTCGCCGTGATCGACGGGCTTTCCATGTTCGGCGCCGCGGCCGAAGGCCGCCAGCCCTGGGCCATCCTCGACGTGCTGGCGCAGGACTATTCGATCAAGCAGGTCGCTCAGAACGCCACCAGCATACCGCCCAATACCAGCGTCGTGCTGATCGCCCATCCCACGCAGATGTCGCCGGCCATGCAATACGCCGTCGACCAATATGTGCTGGGCGGCGGCACGGCGCTGGTCTTCGTCGACCCCGACGCGGAAGCCTCGCCGCCCAACATGCAGAATCCCAACATGCCGCAGAATCCCGCCTCGGATCTGCCGGCGCTGCTCGGCGCCTGGGGCGTCAAGGTCGATCCGACCAAGGTCGTCGGCGACCGCAAAATGGCGCTGCAGACGGTCGGCGTCTCCGGCAATACGCGGGTTGTCGCCAATTACGTGCCCTGGCTGCGCGTCGATGGCGATGCCTTCTCCAAGGACGATCCGGTGACCGCCCGCCTCGAGGTCATGCGCATGTCGAGCGCCGGCGCCATCGAGACGCTGCCCGGCGCCACCACCAAGGTGACGCCGCTCATCCAGACCACCACCGATTCCATGCTGATCGACCAGCAGCTGATCCTGGGCCATCCCAATCCGAACCAGCTCCTCGACGATTTCAAACCCTCGGGCCAGCGCCAGGTGCTCGCCGCCCGCATTACCGGCCCGGCCAAGACCGCCTTCCCGGATGGTCCGCCGAAGGATGCCGACAAGCCGGCCGATCCCGATGCCCCGCCGCCGCCAGCCCCGACCGGGCCGCAGCTGAAGACGGGCAATGTCAACGTCATTCTGGTTTCCGACAGCGACATGCTTGCCGACACCCATATCGTGGACGAGCAGGGCCACCCGATCTCCAGCAATGGCGATTTCGTGCTCAACGCTGTCGATGACCTCGCCGGCGGCAAGGCGCTGATCGGCCTGCGTGGCGGCGGCCTCGCCAACCGGCCCTTCACCACCATCGAGGCCATGCAGCAGAAGGCCGAGAATACCTACCGTTCGACCGAGCAGCAGCTGACCCAGCAATTGCAGGACGCGCAGCAGAAACTGGCGCAGCTGCAGGACCCCAACGCCCCCGACGGCAGCGATCCGGCTTCGGCCTCGCGCACGCAGGACACGATCAACGACTACAACGCCAAGATCGTCTCGCTCCGGCGCCAGCTGCGCGATGTTCAACTCGCCCTGCGCTCGGAGATCGATCAGCTGGAGACCCGCATCCGCGTCATCGACATTGCGCTGATGCCGGTATTGGTCATCCTCGCCGCCCTGGCGCTGGCGCTCTGGCGGCGTTATCGGCTGGCCCGCTATATGGCCGGCCTCAAGACCGCGACGAAGGCAGGCTGAGCCATGCGGAAATCCTTCATCGCTCTCGCCCTTGTCACCCTGCTGGGCCTTGTCGCCGCCGGCTGGGCCGTCTGGGATGAGGAACAGTCGAACCTCGCGCAGAGCCCGCCCAAGGGGCCGATGTTCGCGAGTTTGAGTGTGCCGGGCGCGACGGCCAACGAAATCGCCGTCACCGCGCCCGACTACAGGCTCGATCTCGTCCGCAAGGATGGCCAGTGGATTGCCGCCTCCAACGGCAATTATCCCGCCCGCGCCGAGACGGCCAATACCCTCCTCAAGCAGGTCGCCTCGCTGCAGCTGCGGGAAGCCAAGACGCGCAATCCCCTCTGGTATGGCCGCGTCGACGTCGAGGACGCCGGCGCCGCCGGCAGCAATGCCAGGCTCGTGCATATTGCCCTCGCTGGCGCGCCGCCGATCGATGTGCTGATCGGCAAGCGCGCCACCAGCGTGGGCAGCGACCCGACCGGGGCAACCTTTGTCCGCCGGCCCGGCGACGCGCAGGCTTGGCTGGCCGAAGGCACAGTTACCATTCCTGACGTATTCAGCGACTGGTTCGACCAGGTGATCCACGTGCCCGGGCCCCAGGTCCAGGAAGTCTCCATCCTCGAGGGCACCAAGCAGGTCTTCGACGCCGCCAAGGACAATGGCGCGACCACCTACACGCTGAAATCCGTCGATCCGCGCTATGCCGACAGGGGCAAATTCGCCCATGACAGCCACGTGAAGGGCTTGGAAGCCGGAATCGTTTCCGTGGCAGTCAATGACGTGCGCTCGGCCGATGGCGTGACCTTCGGCCCCGATGCGCGCACCGTCCGCTTCCGTACTGGCGACGGCCTCGTGGTCGATGCCAGGCTCGGTACCGCCGATGGCAAGACCTGGGTCACCTATGCTGCAAGCGCGATGCCTGGCAGCACCCGTGCAACCGACGCCGATGCGATCAACAAGCGGGCCAAGGGCTGGGCTTTCCTGATCACGCAGGCCAAGATCGATGCCCTGACGACGCCGGTCGACCAGCTGCTGCAAGCCGAAGCCGCGCCTGCGCCGAGCTCGGACACCGGGCCAACGCCCGGCAGCGTCCTGACGCCCGAACAGATGCAAAACCTGCTCCGCCAGCAAGCGATGCCGCCGCAATAGCGATCTCGCGCGCCGTCTTCGTGCGAAAGTTTACGTAGAGATCACGGATTTGTGGTCGATGCCGGGCCGCCATTGGGCGGGCACACAAGCTTCGCGTTGTCTGCCGGATTTGCCCCATTCGCGACGGTTGCTGACGCGCCAGCGCCATTGCCGCCCGAGCTGACCGCAGCATGGGTGTTAGCGGCTGCGGGATTGGCTGCATCGCCATTGCCGACCGGGCTGTTGCCGTTCGCCGACGGATTCGTGTTGGGCGGGCAAGCCGTGGCGCTGGGTGAATTTCCGGCATTCGCATCCTGCGACTGGGCGAAAGCCGGCGCAGCGGCCAGCGCGACAGCCAGCACGACGGTTGTTGATAGCAGTCGGTACATTTGAGCCTCCTCCTGGTGCTTCATTCGTCAATCTGCCAGGAGGATACGAGTTGCGTTGAACGCAGAAAAAGCTGCCGCCTGTCGAGCGGCTGCGCGCGCTCGGGCGTCAGAGGTCGAAATTGGTGGGCATCATCACGACATCCCTGATGGTCATGCCCCGCGGCCGGGTCAGCATGAAAACGATGACTTCGCCGACTTCCTTCGCGTCCAGCAGGCTCCCCGACTCCTTGGCTTCCTTGAGCTTTTCCGGGGGCCAATCGGCGAGGAGGGCCGTGGCGACCGGGCCCGGCGAGATGGATCCTACGCGGACGCCGTGCTTGAATACCTGCCGGCGCACGGTTTGGACGAAGCAATTGATGGCCCATTTCGACGACGCATAAACGGGCTCCCAAGGCGTGGGGAAGTGCGCGGCCAGCGAACTCGTGACGATGATGTCGCCGGCGCCGCGCTCGATCATATGCGGCAGCACGTCGTGGACGTTCTTCATCACGACATTGACGTTGAGGTTCAGCATCCGGTCGATGGCGCTGGTATCGGCATCGACGAGATCGCCGCCCACATAGGTGCCGGCATTCGCATGGAAGACATCCAGCCGGCCCTTGACCTCAAGGATGCGCGGCAGCAGCGTGGCGCATTCTTTTGGATCGAGCAGATCGATGACGAGCGGCGTGATCGCATCGCCGTGCTGTTCGACCAGCCGGTCGAGTGCCGGCCTATCGCGATCCACCATTACTACATGCGCGCCCGCCGCCAGCATCGCCTCGGTGCTGGCCAAACCGATCCCGGAAGCCGCTCCCGTGACCGCTGCAATCTTGCCTTCCAGGTCTCGCACCATTGATCGGTCTCCTCCCTGGCTCCCGGTCCGTCACCCGGCTGGAGGGGCAGGATAGTGGAAGCAACGTCTCTTGAGGAGGGTTTCACGTCGCGACCACTCAATCGCAGGCCGCTGCCGCCCTGCGCCAAGCAGCGAGACTTCCGGTCATGGAATCGCTAGTCGCGCAGCAGCGAGGACAAATAGCCGCCATAGGCCGACTTCCCGAGGCGGCCGGCGAGGTCGGCGAGCGCATCGGCCGTAATGAAACCCTGCCGCCAGGCAATTTCCTCGGGGCTCGCGATCTTGAAGCCCTGCCGCTTTTCCAGCGTCGCCACGAAGCTGGCCGCCTCCAGCAGGTTGTCGGGCGTGCCGGTGTCGAGCCAGGCATAGCCGCGGCCCATGATCTCGACGGAAAGCTGGCCGCGCTCGAGATAGGCGCGGTTGACGTCGGTGATCTCGAGTTCGCCCCGCGGCGACGGCTTCAGGTTGGCGGCGATGTCGACCACCTGCGGATCGTAGAAATAGAGCCCGGTCACCGCCCAGTTCGACTTGGGAGCCCGCGGCTTTTCCTCGAGCGAGAGCGCCCGCATCTCGTCATCGAACTCGACCACGCCATACCGTTCCGGGTCGGAGACGTGATAGGCGAAGACCGTTGCGCCCGCTTCGCGCGCCGTCGCGCTGCCCAGCAGCTCCGGCAGGCCGTGGCCGTGAAAGATGTTGTCGCCCAAGACCAGCGCCGAGCGCCCGCCCGCCACATGGTCGGCACCGATGATGAAGGCTTCGGCGAGCCCATTGGGCTGCGCTTGGGCGGCGTAGCTGAGCTTGAGGCCCCATTGCCCGCCATCCCCCAGCAGGCGCTTGAAGCTTTCGGCATCATGAGGCGTGGTGATGATGAGAATGTCCCTGACGCCGGCCAGCATCAGCGTGGTCAGCGGATAATAGATCATCGGCTTGTCATAGACCGGCATCAGCTGCTTGGAGACGGCAAGCGTGATCGGATGGAGCCGCGTGCCCGTGCCGCCGGCCAGGATGATGCCCTTCATCTTCTCTCCTCAAGCATTCAGGAACGGACGAGACGCCCCACCGTCCCGGGCAGCGAGTCCCGCCAGTGCGGCAGGGCCAGCCCATAGGCGGCGCGCAGCTTGTCGGTGGCGAGCCGCGAATTGGCGGGACGGCGCGCCGGCGTGGGATATTCCGCCGTGGTGATCGGCACCACGCGGGCCGAGGGCCCACCCTGCGCCGCCGATGCGGCAAAAATCGCTTCGGCAAAGCACGCCCAATTGGCCTCGCCCGAGCCGACGAGGTGAAAGACGCCGCGCGGCGCCTGCCGATCGGCGAGCCTCGGCGCCAGGGCCAGGATGGCGTCGGCGATGTCGAGCGCCGAAGTCGGGCAGCCCTGCTGGTCGGCCACCACCCGCACCTCGTCGCGGCTTTCGGCAAGCCGCAGCATGGTCTTTACGAAATTGCCCCCGAACGGCGAATAGACCCATGCCGTGCGCAGGATCAGGTGGTTGGCCGCGGCGCGCGCCAGCGCTTGCTCACCCTCGAGCTTGCTCCGGCCATAGGCCGTCGCCGGCCCCGTCGGATCGGTTTCGACATAGGGGGCGGGTTTGTCGCCGGCAAAGACGTAATCGGTCGAAAGGTGGATGACGGGAATGTCCCGCGCCGCCGCCGCCTCGCCGATCAGCCCCGGCGCGATGCCGTTGATCGCCTGCGCCAGCCCGGGCTCGCTCTCCGCCTTGTCCACCGCCGTATAGGCCGCCGCCGAGACGATCAGGTCCGGGGCCGCCGCGGCGATGGCCGGGCCGATGGTGGCGGGGTCGGCCAGGTCGAGCTCCGGCCGTCCGAGCGTCACGATCTCGACACCCCCGGGCGCCCGTTCCAGGATCGAGGTCACGACCTGCCCACTGCGTCCGGTGACCGCGATCCGCATCAGCGCGAGGCCCCGGCCACGAGCCCCAGCCGCTGGCGCTGGTAGCGCTGCTGCAGCGGCTCCCACCACCATTCATTATCGAGATACCAGCGCACCGTCTTGCGGATGCCGGTGGCAAAGCTCTCCTCGGCGCGCCAGCCCAGCTCGTTTTCGAGCCGGCTCGCATCGATGGCGTAGCGTCCGTCATGCCCCGGCCGATCGGCCACGAAGGTGATCAGCTGCTCATGCGGCCGGTCGGCTGGCGCCATCTCATCGAGCAGCCGGCAGATTTCCCGCACTACCTCGATGTTCCGCCGCTCATTGCGCCCGCCCACATTATAGGTCTGGCCCGGCCGCCCGCGCTCGGCGATCAGATCGAGCGCCCTTGCGTGGTCCTCCACATAGAGCCAGTCGCGGATATTGGCCCCGGTGCCATAGACCGGCAGCGCCTTGCCCTCGAGCGCATTGAGGATGGTCAGGGGGATCAGCTTTTCCGGGAAGTGATAGGGCCCGTAATTGTTGGAGCAGTTCGAGATCACCACCGGCAGGCCATAAGTGCGCTGCCAGGCCTTCGCCAGGTGATCCGAGGAGGCTTTGCTGGCCGAATAGGGCGAGCTCGGATCATAGGGCGTCGTTTCGGTGAAGAGTCCGTTTTCCTCGAGCGACCCATAGACCTCGTCGGTCGACACATGGAGGAACCGGAACGCCGCCTGCTCCCCCGCCGGCAGCGCGGACCAATAGCCGCGCGCCGCCTCGAGCATGGCGAAAGTGCCCATGACATTGGTGCGGATGAAATCCGCCGCCCCGGTGATCGAGCGGTCGACATGGCTTTCGGCGGCGAGGTGCATCACCCGGTCCGGCCGGAAGCTGCCAAAGGCCTCCGCCATCGCCGCGCCATCGCAGATATCGGCCTTGAGGAAGCGGTGATTGGGCCGGTTGTCCACAGCACGCAACGAAGCGAGATTGCCGGCATAGGTGAGCTTGTCGACCGTGAGCACGTCATATCCGCGCTCCAGCACCAGGTGGCGCACCACCGCCGAGCCGATGAAACCGGCGCCCCCCGTCACCAGTACGCGCATGCCTCAGGCCTCCGCCCTGTAATCGAAATAATGTCCGAGTTCCTTGAGCAGCGGCTGGCGCGCGTCCTTGTCCGAAAGCGTCGCGGGATCGGCCTCCGCTGGCCATTGGATGCCGATGTCCGGATCGTTCCAGCGCACGCCCAGATCATTGTCGCGGCTGTAATAGGCCGTGACCTTGTAAGAGACCACCGCATCCTCGGTCAGCGTGCAGAACCCATGCAGAAAGCCCGGCGGCACCCAGAGCTGGTTGCCATCCTCGGCGGTGAGCGTTACGGCCGTCCAACGCCCGAAATGGGGCGAGCCCCGCCGGATATCCACAGCCACGTCGAAGATCGCCCCGGCGATGCACCGCACCAGCTTGCCCTGCGCGAACGGCTCCGACTGGAAATGCAGCCCCCGGATCACCCCGCGCCGCCGGCTCAGCGACTGATTCTCCTGCACGAAACCGAGCCCCGACACATTGGCCGCGAACCAGTCGAGCCGGAACGTCTCCGAAAAATACCCCCGCGCGTCGGCATGGCGCGCCGGCACGATTTCGACGACATCGGGCAGGGTGGTGGG
>DASZUI010000028.1:0-26251 GCA_035547675.1 Devosia sp. | reverse complement strand
AGAGCTGCGCGACGATGCGAACCAGATCGGCAACGTTGCGCGCGCCCATCTTGCGCATGACCCGGCTGCGATGCACCTCGACGGTGCGCGGGCTGATGCCGAGTTCTTCGGCCGTTTCCCGGCTCGATTTGGCGCTGACGATGCGGCGGAGCACTTCGGCCTCCCGCGCGGTCAGCGTCTGCAAGCCGGTGCGCGCCGCGGCCCGCGCCTCCTCCCCGACGGATTCCATGAAGTTGTGGTAGTTCATTTTTCCACCTTTCATTCTCACAGGTCTGCCGCAAGCAGGCGCTTGCCGCCGCCCGCGGCGGGCGCCGCGCCGATCTCGCGCAGCGCCGCCTTCCAGAAGGCCGGTTCGGACAGGGTCCAGCCGGCCGCGACAGGCGCGCGACGCGCGGGCAGGCGAAGAACCTCCTCCACCACCTGCAGCGCATCGGCGCGCTTTTGCGCCTGGTGCTCGGCCGCATAGGCGGCCAGGATTTCGGCGCGGCGCGACGGATCGGGGATCGCCTGCTCGGCGATCGCCTCCGCCGTCCGCCGCTTGAAGAAGATGGCGCGGGCGGCAGCGACGAGCCGGTCCGCCTCGTCGGCCGCAACAAGGCCGAGCCGCCGGAGCCGGGCGATTGTTGCCTCGGCATCCACAAGCGCTTCGTTGAGCGGCAGATAGTCGAGCTCGGCGGGGCCGTGCACCACTGCGACGGCGGCGTCGTCGTCGAGTTCGCCGGCAAGGTAGCGCGTCGCGATGCTGCCCACGGCCCGCATGCCGAAAGGGGCGCATTCGGCGGCCCGGAGCGCGCCCATGGAGGCGCCGCCCAGCACGGCGACGCCCTGCTGCAGGGCAAAGAGGATTTCCTTGTGCCAGACCGCGGCGGTCGTTTCGTAAACGCCGTCGATGAGGCCGATGACGGTCGCGCCCTCCACCACGGCGCGGGCAAGGTCGCCCTGCGCCGCGGGCGGCAGAAAGCGGCAGGCAAAGGCCGATTTGTCTATGCCGCTAAGGCTTGGTCCGGCGAAGACGAGCTTCATGACACCCTCAGCATGGCGCTCAGGGCGCGGGGCCCGGGACGCCAGTTGATGTTGGACGATTTGTCCTCGAGGCGCGGCGCCAGCACCTTGACCACGGCGCTGCCGTAGCGCTCGCCGCCGAGCGGGACGACCACGACCTCGTTGATCTTGCGGGCCAGCAGGCGCTCCGCGAGGAAGGCCGAAAGCGTCGCGGCCGAACTGCCCAGCGCGCAGCCGGGGGTGACGGGGCGCGACGCCGCTATGCTGCCGCGATAAACCAGCAGGGAGGGGTCGAGGCCGAAGCGATATTCGGCCGGATGGAAGTCGTCGCGCGACCCGGCGATGTTGGTGAGGCGGGTCTGTGCCGCCTCGGTGATGGCGCGGAGCGCCGCGCGGATGGCGACGGGATGGCAGCCGACGCCGGAGGACAGGTCGAAATGGCGCTGGGTTTCGGCCACGTCGTCGAAGATCACCGCCTGGATCACCGGCACACCAAGATTGGTGGTGAGGTCGAACAGCGTCAGCGCACAGCCGGCGTTGCGGATGCGGGCGAGCAGGTCGTCGATCACCGGATCGCGGAAATCTTCGGGGCGGATCTGGGTGCGGCGCAGCGCTTCGTCCGAGGCCAGCGCGGCGAGCGAGGAGGCGTCGCGCTCGACCAGCTCGCAAAGCGCATGGAAGATCGCTTCGGGCTCGGTATTACCGGAGGCGAGGCCGTTGGTCGAAACCGTGATGCCGGGGAGTTCGAGCTCGTCCTGGCCGATCGCCACGGCGTCATAGGGCACGAGCACCGGCGCGCCGGTGAAGTAATCGAAGCCGGAAACCCAGGTGAACTCGCGATCCTCGTCGCGCGTCGTGCCGGCGGGCAACAGGCGTTCGGGCCAATGGAAGCGGATGCCTTCGCGCTCCAGTCGCGCGATGCTGGCGCGGCGGCGGGGGACGGTGGGCTCCTCGGCTACCGCGTATTCCAGGGCTTCCATGGCGGCCGAGGTCATGGCCGAGTCATCGTCTATGCCTTTGCCCTGGTTGGCGGCCAAGGTGCGGGCATTGGGGCGGATCGCCGAAAAGCAGGGGATGCCGATATCGTCGAGCCCGGTCTGGCGCGCCAGGCGCGTTATGCCGAGCTCGGGGAAAAAGGGGCGAATGCGCGCCAGAGTGTCGGCCGGCGCGCAGACGCGATCGGAGTAGCGAACGGGCGATCGGTCGCCCGTCCGTTCGAAGTGCCGCGGTGAAGCCGTCTCTAAAGTCATGGTCAATTCCAAAGCTTCGCCGTCGCCGCTCCCGCCGGGAGTCGGCCGAATGGTCGTCAAAAGGCGTTCAAGATGCCTGCTGGGCCCGAACCGCTAAGCGCCTGAGTTGTCGCGTTTTCGTGGTTCGACGAGCTCACCACGAGGCCGGAAAAGTGGAACCGCCTTTCCCGAAAACGCTCCAGCGGTGCCGGGAGCCCGGCGCCTCAGGCGGCGGCGTAGAAGTAGCGGCCGGACAGCTCGAGGCGCTGCTTGCCGGCGATGGCCGCGGAAATGCCCTGCATCACAGGACGGCCTTCGGCCTGGGCGGCGCGCAGCGCGGCACCGGCCTCGCCGTCGTCGAACTCGTCGAGCAGGGTGGCGTCGATCGTCTCGACGGTCTTGCTCTGCTTGTCGACCAGCAGGACCTGATCGCTTCCGGTTTCCTGGATGATGATGAATCTGGACATTGGTAATCCTCCGGTTAGTGGAAACCTGCAGTCTTCAGGGCATCAGCATATTCATTGCGCTGATGCGGATCCCTGAGCGGCAGCTTGCTGATCCAGGTCTCGACATCGAAACCCGGATTAATGGCCATGGCGCGCTCGCGATATTTGCGGGCGGCGGATTTGTCGGCGGTACGGGCGGCACAGGCGGCCATCAGCTTGAGCGCCGGATCGGCGTTTTTCATGCGCTGCAGATGGCTGAGCGCCAGCTCGTAATTGCCGAGGAAAAAGTTCACCCCGCCCGAGGTCCATAGATATTCGTCGGGCGGCAGCGGATTGAGCTCGAGGGCGGTATCGATCCGCGCCTTGGCCTTCTCGAGTTCGGAATTGTGGGTCAGGGCGTCGGCGTAGTCGGCCAGCAGATCGGCGTGGTGCGGCGCGTAGTGCTCGGCGCGGCCAAAGGCGCCAAGTCCGCCGTCGAGATTGCCGAGATAGAGCTCGGCGCGGCCCAGCTCGCGGTGGCCGTCGCCGTCGAAGGGGTCGAGCGCCACCGCGTGCTCGGCAGCCCGGCGCGCCTCTTCGAGCAGTTCCTTGTTGTCCTGCGCCCGCAGCACCCATTCGAACAGGAAGGTGCGCGCCAGGCCGGAATAGGCGAGCGAGAAATTCGGCGACTTTTCCAGCGCGGCGGCAAAAAGCTTTCGGGCGCGACGGAGATTCGGCAGGTCGAGCACCCGCAGGTATTGCCGCCCCGAAAGGTAGAGCCCGTAGGCGCCCGGATCGCGGACGGTCGACTGCTTGACCAGCTCGGCCTGCTCGACGGCATCGGCGAGCGTGCGGACGATGCGGTTGGTGAGGTCGCGATAGCGCTCGGCCGCGTCGTCGGGCCTGAGGCCGTACTTCTCCGCCCAGGAAATCTGGCGCGTGGCGGTATGGATCAGCTTGACGTCGAGGCGGAGCGCACCGCCCACGCCGAGCTCATGGCCGACCCGCGTCTCCAGCACATAGTCGATGCGGTAGGGCTTTACGCGATCGAGGAAGTTGCGCTTGGAGAACTGCCAGGCCGAGTAGGGCGCGATCATGGCGAGCGAGCGCAGCCGGCAAAGCCCGATGGTGACATCCTCCATGAGCGCGGAGGCGCTGGCGAGGGCGTCGCCCGGCCGGGCGCCACCGATCCGCTGCGGCATCAGCACCGCGAGCCGCGGAATGCCGACCGCCGTGTTCGGTGTCGGCGAGCCCATCTGGTCATCGCCGATCGGGGCCTCGTCGCGCGGGCGCGCCGCAGGCCGAAGCTTCGGCTCGTCGGTGCGGCGGCTGAGGCGCAGGAACAACTCCTCGGTTTCCGCGGCCGGTTGCGCCTGGAGGTCGTCGCGGAGCCGCGCGCGGAAGGCCTGGTAGGCTTGGGCAACCTCCTGCCGGCGGCCGGTTTCGGCCAGGGCCGAGAGCAGGAGGCGGCAGACCGCTTCGTCATAGGGAGCGAGTTCGGCAAGCCGGCGCAGCGCACCGACAGCCGCTTCGCCGCCGACGCGCTCGGCGCCGGCCGTGACCAGGGTGACGAAGTGTTCGCGGACCCGGCGGCGCTCGGAATCGATCCAGCGCGCCAGTTGCAGGCCGAGCCCGTCGAAGCCCTCCAGCAGGTCGCCGCGATAAAGGGCGATGGCCTCGTCCAGTGCGTCGGCCGATTCGATCGGACCCATCGAAAAAAGCAGGGCAATATCGGAGGAGTCGGGGTCGCGCGCGGCCGAGATAGCGTCGCGAGAAACGCTGAACGGGCCGCTGCCACGAATTCGCCCAGCTAGCTGGCGCATATTGTCGAGCGCCTTGTCGCGCTCGAGGTCTTCCCACAGCCGGGCCGCGAGCATGGCGCGGGGCGCTGCCGGCTCGCCCGCGAGCAGCAGCAGGGCTGCGAGCACGAATGCCTTGCGGGGCAGATGCACCTCGACGCCGCTGGAACGGCTTGCGAGGCGGGGATTCCCCAGCAGTTGCAGGTAGGATTTAGACGGCATTCGCCGAACAGTCCGCATTTGTTCGTACGTGGAAACTAAGCACCTGAGTTGATGGTGCTGTAAAGTTGCGGCGTTTTCAGGATTCACGTTCCTGTCACGCTGGCGCTCGGGAAAGCCCGCAGGCCGGGGATTGTTTTCATTGCGTTAACAGCTCTTGCCGACGCATAGCGGCTGGCCGCTTTCACCCCGGGGCGCGGTCCGCTATCCCTGTTGCGGGGCAGGTGGGCCGGTCGGGGAGGGGAAATGGACGAGCTGGCGATCGAAAATGCGGAGCTGCGCCTCGTGGTGCAGCCTGGGTACGGCGCGCGCGTCGTTTCGCTTGTCGACCGGCGCAGCGGGCGCGACTGGATGGCCAAGGGCCCAACCAGCGGCAATACCGGCGAGGGCGCGCGCTATGGCCTCGACGAAGCGGTGGGCTGGGACGAGTGCTTTCCCACCGTGGGCGCCTGCGATGCGAGCGATACCGCGTGGGGCCGGCCGCTGCGCGACCATGGCGACCTCTGGGGCCGGCCGTGGGCGGTCGAGCAGCATGCGCCGACGGTGCTGACAACGGTCTTCGCCGGCCGCGGCTACCGCTTCCGCCGCCGCCTGTCGCTCGATGGCTCGCGCCTCGCTGCCGACTACCAGGTGGATAATGGCGGCGCTGCGCCATTGCCGTTTCTATGGGCGTTGCATGCGCTGCTCGCGACACGGGCGGGCGAGGAAATCCGCCTGCCGGGCATCGATCGCATCCGGGCTGGCGGGCTGAGGGCGGGCGGCAGCGCCGTCGCCGGCGGCGAGTTGCCCTGGCCCGGGCCGCCGACAGGCCTCGGCTTTCCGCTCGACCGAATCCAGCCCTCTGCAGCGGATTTTCTGGGGAAATTCTATCTCGCCGACGTGCCGGCGCTCGAGCCCGAAGTGGGCGGGGAAGGGCGCCGACTGCATCTCGCCTGGAGCGGCGTCGACCATCTCGGCATCTGGCTGACCTATGGCGGCTGGCCCGCCAGGGGCGGCGCGCATCACGTAGCGCTGGAGCCGACGACCGCGCCTGCCGACGACCTGATGCAGGCGATCCGGCAGGGCAGGGCGGCGATCATCGAGCCGGGCGGCACGGCCGAATGGCGGGTGGAAATGACGCTGCTCGGATGAGGATCGTCGCCTGCGGGCCGATACGAAACTGTCACCAAGGGCATTTATTCAAACCCGCCTGACAGCGACGGATTCTCCGATGAACGAGTGGATAGCCGATGCGGTGACCGAAGAGGTCGCTTCCCTTGCGCCCGTGCCCCAGACGGAGCGCGACAGGCTGCGCGATGGACCGGAAGACAAGGCCGTTTTCGCGGCGGCGTTCGATGCGACGCCGGCGCTGCGCCAGATCGAGGTGGGCGGCAGGGCCGCAGCGACCGAGGCGGCCGGGCCGCGGCTCAGGATCGCGGCGTGGAATGTCGAGCGGCTGCGCTACCTCGAGGATATCGGCAATACGCTCGCGCAAGTCGGTGCCGACATCGTGCTCTTGAGCGAAATCGACAAGGGCATGGCCCGCTCCGGCAATGGCCACCGGATCGCCGAACTGGCCGAGCGGCTCGACGGTGCTTATGCCTATGGCGTCGAGTTCGTCGAACTGGGGCTGGGCAATGCCGCCGAAACTGCCGAGCACAGCGGCGAGGTCAATATCGCGGGCTTCCACGGCAATGGCATCGTCAGCCGCCTGGCATTGCAGCGGCCCTTCGTGGTGCGGCTCGAAGCGGAAGGCGGCTGGTTCGAACGCGAACGCGAGGAGCCGCGGATCGGCGGCCGCATGGCGATCGGCGGGCAGGTTCTACTGGCCGGCCGGCGCGTGACAGTGGTTTCCGTGCACCTCGAAAGCCATTCGGATGCCGGGCTGCGGGAGCGGCAGATGGTGCACCTGATGGATGCGATCGACCGTTATGACGCGACGGCCCCGGTGGTGATCGGCGGCGACCTCAATACCTCGACCTTCGACTGGAAGACCCGCCGGCACGACCTCGGGGCCGTTCGGGCGGCGCTCGCGGCCGACCCGAAGCGGCGGGTGTGCGTCGAGCCCTATGAGCCGCTTTTCGCGCGCGCGGTCGAGCGCGGCTACGACTATGCGGCCTCGAACGTTTCCGAAGCGCCGACGCAGCGGGTCGACGCACCGCTGCCGGTCGACGGGCTCGGCAAGATCGACTGGTTCTTCACCCGTGGTCTCAAAGCATATTCGCCGGCGGTGATCCCGGCGGTCAGGCCCGACGGGACGCCATCCTCGGATCACGAGTGCATCGTGGTCGAGGTCGAGCTGGGCTGACGGGCTCAGAAATCGAACTTGCTGAGCTTCCAGCCGTCGAGCAGGCGGTTGGAGGCGGCGATGGCGGCGAGGGGATCGCGCGAGGCGATGGCCTCATAGACATCCCGATGCAGCGGCAGGGTATGGCGCTGCCGATCCAGCACTTCGGCGGGCTCCGTCACCGCGCGGTTGGCGTAAATGCCCACGGCGATCAGGTCGATCAGCTGGGCGTAGATCATGTTGTGGGTTGCCGCAAAAATCGCGGTGTGGAAGTCGAGGTCGGCGTCGGTATTGACCTTGGCGTCATCTAGGGTGTCGAGCATGCCCTGATAGGCGCGGCCGATGGCGGCGATTTCCTCGTCGGTGCCGCGGGTGGCGGCGCGGGCGCAGGCCTCGGGCTCGAGCACGCGGCGCAAATCCTTGATGGAGCGCATCAGTTCCACCGACGGACCGGACTCGTAATACCAGACCATGACGTCGGTATCGGTATGATGCCAGAAGGTGCGGTCGCGGACACGGGTGCCGACACGGGTCTTGATCTCGACCAGCCCCTTGCCGGCAAGGCACTTCATGGCCTCGCGAACCACGGTGCGGCTGATGCCGAACTCGGCCACCAGTTCCGGCTCGTTGGGTAGCAGCGCGCCCTGCGGAAACTGGCCGCCGACGATGCGCCGGCCGAGATCGTGCACGAGGTAGCCGAAGATGCCGCGGCGCTGGATGGTCCCGTATTTGCGCACGAACTCGTCGAACGGCGTCGCAACGACGAGGGATCTATGGCCTGCCGATATCGGCCGCGCGGCCGCCGTCACCGAGGATTCCGCCATGCACTTCTCCAGCTATGACTGGTCTAGCCGAGAGCGGCGGAAAGGTCGAGCCAGCCAGCCATTCGGCTGGACCGGATTTTTGGGGTGGGCAGGCAGGTGCGCGCTGCTCATGGTTCGACAGGCTCACCATGAGGACCTTTGAGGCCAATAAGTTGGGAGCGGAGGAGAAGGCCCCCTCACCCGGCGCTTCGCGCCGACCTCTCCCCCAAAGGGAGAGGTGAAGAGGTGGCATGGCCCAGGGGTCACCTCTCCCTTTGGGGGAGAGGTCGGATTGCGCAGCAATTCGGGTGAGGGGGCCTTTCCCCACACTCACCCCGGCAGCTTGTGGCGCTCCACCTCGCGCAGCAGTTCGATCATGCCGGCGACCTCGTGCTCGGCGGTCAAGCGGCCCTTTTCCGGGGTCGCCTTCTGGGCTTCGCCGACCGCGCCATGCGGATTGAGGTCGGAGGCGATCCAGGCATAGGCGTGCTGGCCGGTCGGGCGCAGATATTTGAAGCCGGCCTCGTCCTCGGCAGCGACCGAGGGGAAGTTCTGCAGCCGGTTGTGGACCACGAGTTCCGGCCGGAAGTGCATGACCAGCGAGGTTTCGAGGTCGCCGGCATGGATGCCGTGGCGGCGCTCGATGTCGGTATAGAGTCCGTCGGGGGCGCCGAAGCGGGTCCAGCTGGTCTTGACGACGAACATATCGGCGCGGACGCGCAGCTCGCGGGCGACAATGCCCATGATCTCCTCGTTGCCGCCATGCGAATTGACCATCACGAGCTTCCTGATGCCCGTCCGCGCGACGGAGAGGCCGATCTCCATCCAGGCGTCGATCTGCACGTGAGCGGGCAGGGTGATCGTGCCTTTCTGCCAGAGATGCTCGTTGGACTTGCCGACCGTCTGCACGGGGAGGATGCGGATATCGAGGTCGGCCGGCGCGCGCTCGCCCAGCAGGTTGCAGCAGCCCTGGTTGAGGATGGAGTCGACGCCCACCGGCAGGTGCGGCCCATGCTGCTCGATGGCGGCGATGGGCAGCATGGCGATGGTCTTCATCGGATCGAGGTTCTGGAAGTCGGGGGCGGAAAACTCGGTCCACCAGATTTTGCGGTTCGGCATGTTTTTCTCTTTTGCGTTTGGTGCTCAAGGCAAGGCCCCCTCACCCGCCGCTGCGCGGCGACCTCTCCCCCAGAGGAGAGGTGATCGGGGCAGAGCCGTCGTCACACGTCACCTCTCCTTTTGGGGGAGAGGTCGGCTCGCGCCAGCGGAGCCGGATGAGGGGGCCTTTGGTTCAGAGGTCTCAGTCTCTTTGCGCATCCGGGCCGGCGGCGATGGCTTCGATTTCGACGACGAATTCGGGCCGGGCGAAGCCGGAGACGATCATCAAGGTCGAGGCCGGCAGCGGATCGGAAAACAGCGTGTTGCGCACGGCCATATAGGCGGCGAGGTGTTCGCGTCCCGACACATAGGCATTGATTCGGACAATGTTGGGCAGGTCCATGCCCGCCTCGCCCAAGATGGCGCGGATGTTGTCGAAGCAGAGTCGCACCTGCCCCGCGCAATCCGGCGGAACGGTGCCGTCGGCGGCGATGCCGAGCTGTCCCGAGCAGAAGACGAGGCGCTGGCCGGCTGGCAGCTCGACGCCATGACTATAGGGCGCGAAGGGGGGATGGATGCCGAGGGGAGATAGAGGGCTGTGCATTGGGGAATCTGGTTCCGGGAGGGGTGGCGGGAACAGCCTAATGCACCCCGCGGTCTCTCGGCCATAGGGCTTGCCTGCCGCCCGCGCCCAAGCGGCGGGCAGGGAATGGCGCAAATTTTCTCAATCGCCCAGAAATTGCCTATTGCTTGAGCAATTGCCCGCGATGGCCAAAATTGTGCCTTTCTTTTGGCCGGGAAGGCTGACAGAATTGTTCCGACAGCTATTTCCCGCCGGGAACAGGCGGGGCGTCACAGGGGCAAACGTCTGGAACGGGAGACAAGTACAATGAACCTGCTATCGAGGACGGCGCTGGGGGTTTTGGCCGCACTCGGCATGGCGGCGCCCGCCATCGCCGACGATCTCGTCAAGGTATCGTTCGGCACCAATTGGCTGGCCGAGGCGGAGCACGGCGGCTTCTACCAGGCGGTGGCCGACGGTACGTACAAGAAGTACGGCCTCGACGTCACGATCGTGCAGGGCGGGCCGCAGGCCGCCAACGGGCAATTGCTGATCGCCGGCAAGATCGATTTCTACATGGGCGGTACGCTGGGCGCCTTCGACTACGTCAAGCAGGGCATTCCGGTCATCGACGTCGCCGCCATGTTCCAGAAGGACCCGCAAGTGTTCATGGCGCACCCGGACGCCGGCTACAACAGCTTCGCGGACCTGGCCAAGGCGCCGACCATCTTCATGAGCAAGGACGTCTATGCGACGCAGTTCTCGTGGATGAAGGCAGCTTTCCCGGGCTTCAACGACAGCCAGTTCAAGCCCTACAACTTCAATCCGGCGCCGTTCATCGCCGACGACAAGTCGGTGCAGCAGGGCTATGTCACTTCCGAGCCCTACGCGGTCAAGCAGGCCGCAGGCTGGGAGCCGAAGGTGTTCCTGTTCGCCGACGCCGGCTATTCGGACTACTCGACGACCATCGAGACGCAGCAATCCATGGTCGAGCAGCACCCCGATGTGGTGCAGAAGTTCGTCGATGCCTCGATCATCGGCTGGTACAATTATCTCTACGGCGACAACAAGGCCGCCAACGACCTGATCAAGAAAGACAACCCGGACATGACGGACGACCAGATCGCCTATTCGATCAAGGCGATGAAGGATTCCGGCATCCTGACCTCGGGCGATGCGGCGTCCAAGGGCATCGGCTGCATGACCGACGCGCGCTTCCAGGACTTCTTCAATTTGGTGACGAAGATCGGGCTGGAGCCCGCCGACCTCGACTTCAAGAAAGCCTATACGACCAAGTTCGTGTGCAAGGGCGTGGGCCTCGACCTGGCGCCCAAGGGCTGATCAACAGGGAGCGCTTCCCCGCAAAGCGGATACCGGGCGTTTCCGGTTCGGAAGCGCGACACCTGAAAGAGACTTTGCCGGCCGTGCCGCTTGGGGTGCGGCCGGATTTCCGAAAGACTGGACTATTGACTGACGCGACCTTCATCGACCCGCAACCGGCGACCATCGATTCTCCGCCCGCCAGGGCCGTGGTGACGATGACCCATATCTCCAAGGTCTTCTCCAACGGCACGCTGGCACTCAGCGACATGTCGCTGTCGGTCGGCAAGGGGGAGTTCATCAGCCTGCTGGGCCCGTCGGGCTGCGGCAAGTCGACGGCGCTCCGGATCATCGCCGGGCTGGGCGAGCCTTCATCCGGGTCGATCGACTGGCCATCCTCCAAGATCGATGCCCGCGGGCTGCCCGAGGGCGATATCGGTTTCGTCTTCCAGGAACCCACGCTGATGCCGTGGCAGACGGTATTCGGCAATATCTATCTGCCGCTCAGGCTGCAGGGCGTGTCGAAAAGCGCGGCGCGGCCGCGCGTCATGGAGGTGCTGGCGGAGGTGGGGCTCGCCGATTTCGAGGCGGCCTATCCGCGCGAACTCTCCGGCGGCATGAAGATGCGCGTTTCCATCGCCCGCGCGCTGGTGACGCGGCCGAAGCTGCTGCTGATGGACGAGCCCTTCGCGGCGCTCGACGAAATCACCCGGCAGAAGCTCAATGACGACGTGCTGCGGCTCTGGAAGAATTCCGGGGTGACGGTGATCTTCGTGACCCATTCGGTGTTCGAATCCGTCTATCTCTCCAACCGGATCGTGGTGATGCGGGCCCGCCCGGGGCAGGTGTTCACCGATCTGCCGATCCGCACCTCGAGCGAGCGCGACGAGCTCTATCGTGCCTCCGAGGAATATCGCGCCGCCTGTTTCGAGGTGTCCCGCGCGCTGCAGCATGCCATTCATGTCGGGGGAGGGGCGCACTGATGAGCAGCATCACCGAGGCAACCAGCTCCGCCGACCGCACCCGCGACGATGCGGGCACCGATGCGCAGGTCGCGATCTTCAGGCCGCGCACGACGACCGGCGAAAAGGTGCTCCGCATCGTCATCCCGGTGCTCGTGGTGCTGGCGGTGATCGCCGCCTGGGAGGCCATCGTCTTCTTCAACCACATCCCCAAATACATCCTGCCGGGGCCGTGGGACGTGGCGGCATCGTTCTTTACGGCCGATTGGCCCGTTCTGCTGCCGGCGCTGTGGGTCACGCTGCAGATCACCTTCGAGGCTCTCGCCCTGGCGCTGGTCGGCGGTGTGGTGCTCGCCGTGATCCTGGTGCAGTCGCGCTGGATCGAGATTGCGGTCTATCCGTTGGCGGTGATCCTCCAGGTGACCCCGATCATCGCCATCGCGCCGCTGCTGCTGATCTATACGCCGAACACGCAAGTGGCGCTGCTGATCTGCGCCTTCGTCGTGGCGTTCTTTCCGATCCTCTCCAACATGGTGCAGGGGCTGAAAAGCGTCGACCACAATCTGCTCAACCTTTTCGACCTTTACGGCGCCTCGCGCTGGCAGCAGCTCGTCTATCTCAAGCTGCCGGCGGCGCAGCCCTATTTCATGGTGGGGCTGAGGATCGGCGGCGGCCTGTCGCTGATCGCGGCCGTGGTGGCGGAATTTTCCGCCGGATCCTCCGGCGCCGGTTCGGGCCTCGCCTTCCGGCTGCTCGAGGCGGGGTATCGGCTCAACATTCCGCGCATGTTCGGGGCGCTGCTGCTGCTGTCGCTGACGGGGGTCGCGATTTTCGGCGTCACGTCGCTGATCTCGTGGCTGGCGCTGCATCGCTGGCACGAAAGCGCCGTGCGGCGCGAGAACTAGAGCCCCTGTTCCGATGGGATCGAAACATGAGCTCTAGCCGCTTTGTTCATCGCGTTTCCGAACCGCAAAAGTGGGGCCCACTTTTGCCGGGAACACTCTAGGAGCCATACTTGCTCTCTTCCTTCCCCGAGGCGCGGCGCGTGCTGCTGCGCAACGCCAATGTGCCGCGCGTGGCGCTGGATGAGCCGCTCGCCGGCAGCGGGCCGCTGGTGGCGGCCGACATCCTCATCGTCGACGGGCAGATCGAGAGCATCGCGCCCGAGGGCGGATCGGTCGAAGTGGCCGGGGCCGCCGTCTTCGACTGCGACGAAGGGCTGGTGCTGCCGGCGCTCGCCGACATCCATACGCATCTCGACAAGGGGCACATCTGGCCGCGAAAGGCCAATCCGGACGGCAGCTTCATGGGCGCGCTGGTCGCCGTGGCCGAGGACCGGGAGCGGCACTGGGATGCCGCCGATGTCGAGCGGCGCATGGAGTTCGCCATACGCTGCGCCTATGCGCACGGCACGGCGGCGATCCGCACGCATATCGACTCGGTGCCGCCGCAGCTCGATATTTCCTGGGATGTATTCGATCGCGTCCGCGACCGCTGGGCCGGCAAGGTCGACCTTCAGGCCGTGGCGCTGGTCGGGCCGGACACCATGAGCGACCGGCTGGCCTATTGGCCGGTGGCCGAGCGCGCCAAGGCCTCGGGCGGCGTGCTGGGCGGGGCGATCGCCGCCGATCCAGGCGCGCGGGAGGCGATCTTCAATGTGGTGGAGATCGCCGGGGCGCTCGACATGGAACTGGACCTCCATGTCGACGAGACGCTGGAGGTGTCATCGAGCGCCCTGCGGCACCTGGCCGATGCGGTCATCGAAACGGGGTTCAAGGGCCGGGTACTGGCCGGCCATTGCTGCGTGCTCTCGGTACAGGAGCGGGACGTGGCGCTGGCGACGATCGACCGCGTCGCCGAGGCGGGCATCTCGGTGGTGTCGCTGCCGATGTGCAACCTCTATCTGCAGCACCGCCGCAACGACCCGCTGCTCGAGACTCCGCGCTTCCGCGGCGTGACGCTCGTCAACGAGTTGAAGGCGGCCGGCGTGAAGGTGGCCCTCGCATCCGACAATACGCGCGATCCGTTCTATGCCTATGGCGATCTCGACGGGCTGGAGGTGTTCCGCGAGGGCGCGCGCATCGCGCATTTCGACCACCCGCAGAACGATGCCTGGGATTGGCTGGCCGCGATCAGTTCGACCGCTTCGGCCATTGCGGGGTTCGGCGCGCATGGCCGGATCGCCGCGGGCCTGCCGGCGGACCTGATCCTGCTCAGAGCGCGCCACTGGACAGAACTGCATTCCCGGCCGCAAGTTGACCGCATCGTATTGCGCGCCGGCAAGGCCATCGACACGATGCCGCCCGATTATCGCGAACTCGACGATTTGATGAGGTAAAAATGGACATCGCCGCCTTCCGCGCCGAGCTCGGCGACATTCCTTCGCAGGACAATCCGCGCCTGGTGCAGCAGAAGAGCCGGGACCATTACTGGTATTCCCCGATCCTCAAGGCCCAGCTCGAGCATGTCACCGCCGATCTCGTGGTCGCGCCGAAGACGCAGGAGGACGTGATCACGGTCCTCAGGGCCGCCTATAAGCACAAGGTGCCGGTGACGCCACGCGGCGCGGGCACGGGCAATTACGGCCAGGCGATGCCGCTTTCGGGCGGCGTGATCCTCGATCTCATCAATCTCAACCGCGTCGTGTCGATCAGCAAGGACCGGGTGCGCGCGGAGGCGGGCATCGTCCTCGAAAAGCTGGACGATGCGACGCGCGAGGCGGTGGGCGGCGAATTGCGCTTCCATCCCTCGACCTATCGCATGGCGACGCTGGGCGGGTTCGTGGCGGGCGGTTCTGGAGGCGTCGGCTCGATCCGCTGGGGCGGGCTCAGGAATCTCGGCAATATCCTGGCGCTCAAGCTGATCACCTGCGAGGCGGAGCCGCGCGTGCTGGAATTCCGCGGCGGCGACATCCTCAAGGTGGCGCATGCCTACGGCACCAATGGCATCATCGTCGAGGTCGAGATGCCGCTGACGGCTGCCCTCGACTGGGTGGACTTCATGGCCGGGTTCGATTCCATCGTCGAGGCCTGCGCCTTCGCCGAGGCCGTGGCCAAGCAGGACGGCATGCTGCTCAAGGAGATTGCGCCCGTCGCCGCGCCGATCCCCTATGATTTCTTCAACCGCCATCGGCCCTATATCCGCCACCGCGACCAGTCCGTGGTCTGCATGATGGTGTCGGCGACGGCGGCCGACGAGCTCGAAATCCTGCTCAAGCTGTGGAAGGGCGAGACGCTCTATCGCGGCGACAAGGTCGATGCCGAGACGCGCCGCAAGCTGCCGCCGCAATATGAGCTGGCCTGGAACCACACGACGCTGCGCGCGCTCAAGATCGACCCGACGATCACCTATCTGCAAACGCAGTATCCCAGCCTGGAGCACGTCAAGAAGATCATCTCGATCTTCGGCGACGAGATGCCCATGCATATCGAAATGAACCGCTTCGACGGGCGGATCGTGTTCTCCGGGCTGCCGCTGGTCCGCTACACCAGCGAGGAGCGGCTCAACGAGATCATCCGCATCCATGAGCAGAACGGGTGCCTCGTCTTCAATCCGCATCGCTATACGCTGGAGGAGGGCGGCATGAAGCGGACCGATGCCGGCCAACTCGCCTTCAAGCGCGAGGCCGATCCCGCGGGGCTCCTCAATCCGGGCAAGATGATCGGCTGGGAAAATCCCGACTTCGATCTCAATGCCGGCCGCGTCTGGCTGTTCGAGGGGCTTCGGCCGGCCGCGCGGGTCGCCTGATGCGGGTGCATGTCGTCCACGCCCACCCGGTCGAGACGAGCTTCAACCGGGCGCTGTTCAATGCGGTGATCGACGCCCTTGCCGCGCGGGGACACGAGATCGACGCGCTGAACCTCTATGACGAGGGCTTCGAGGCCGTCCTTTCGCGTGAGGAGCGCCTCAATTACGAGGATGTACCCGGCAATCTGACGCCGGCGGTCAAGCCCTATGTCGACAGGCTCAGGGCCGCCGAGGCGATCGTTTTCGTCCACCCCGTCTGGAACTACGGCTATCCCGCGATCCTCAAGGGCTATTTCGATCGCATCTTCCTGCCGGGAGTTTCCTTCGAGCTCAAGGATGGCGCGACCAGGCCGGCGCTGACCAATATCAGGCGCGCCGCCTTCGTTACCACCTATGGCGGCACGCGCTGGCGCACCAGGCTGATGGGCGATCCGCCCCGCCGCGTGGCGCGCCGCTGGGCCTGGGCGACGTTCCGCACGAAGCGCCCGCCGACCTATCTGGCGCTTTACGACATGAACAACAACAAGGCGCCCCAGCTCACGGCCTTTCTGGACAAAGTCCGGGCCGAGTTCAGCAGGTGGTAACAAGCCATTCGGCTTGACCGACTTTTCGATGCGGGCAGGTAGGGGCATGCTGCCCATGGTCCGACAGGCTCACCATGGGATCGCGGAGGTTTATAGCGCCTCATTCCACCCTACCTCATGGTGAGGTGAGAGCCGCAGGCGAGCCTCGAACCATGAGCAGCGGGCGCTACCCGTCCTTCGAGGGTCGCTTCGCTCCCACCTCAGGACGAGGCCGTGGATTTGTGCCACCCCGCTGCCCGGCCGCCACATCTTCGCCACAGTGTAAAAACTTTTGCCCGGGCTTGCCGCTGGTGCAGCTTTGTGACACTCAGATTCTTCTAATCAAATCCGGGTGAGGAGGGGCAAATGGCAGAACCGGAAGAGAAGCAAGGCTGGAGCTGGTGGTACCTGCTCTTCATCGTACAGTTCGTGTTGATCCTGTGGCCCGCGCTTTATAACAGCGTCGAGCCCACGCTGATCGGCATTCCTTTCTTTTATTGGTACCAGTTGTTGGTCGTAATCATCGGCGCGGTACTGACCGCCGCGGTTTATTTCGCGACCAAAGGGCGCGCTTAATAAGCGCAGCCGGGGGAGACACATCATGGCAAATGTCGACTGGGTGGCACTGACGATTTTCGTCGTGCTGTTCCTGTTTATCACGTGGCTCGGCTTCTGGGCGGCGCGCTGGCGGCGCGGCGACTTGGACCAGTTACATGAATGGGGGCTGGGCGGGCGGCGTTTCGGGACGCTGGTCACCTGGTTTCTGGTGGGCGGCGACCTTTACACGGCCTACACTTTCATCGCCGTGCCGGCGCTGGCGTTCGGCGCCGGGGCGCTCGCCTTCTATGCGGTGCCCTACACCGTCCTGATCTACCCGATCCTGTTCCTGGTGTTTCCGCGCATGTGGCGCGTGTCGCACAAGCACGGCTACATCACGGCGGGCGACTTCGTGCGCGGCCGCTTCGGCAATCGCTGGCTGGCGCTCGCCATTGCCGTGACCGGCATCGTGGCGACGCTGCCCTATATCGCGCTGCAACTGGTCGGCATCCAGGTGGTGCTCGGCGGGCTCGGCATCGGGGGCACCGGCTTCTTCGCCGACCTGCCGCTGATCATCGCCTTCCTGGTGCTCGCGGCTTTCACCTATACCAGCGGCCTGAGGGCGCCGGCCTCGATCGCCGTCGTCAAGGACCTGCTTATCTATCTCACGGCGATCGTGGCGATCATCGTGATCCCGATCCAGCTCGGCGGCTTCGACAAGATCTTCGCGGCGGTGCCGGCGGCCAAGCAGCTGCTCGTTGCGCCGGCGATGGACGCAAAGACCGGCGCGTTCTCGCTCAACCAGTTTTCGGCTTATGCCACGCTGGCCCTGGGCTCGGCCTTTGCGCTGTTCCTCTACCCGCATTCGCTGACCGGCATTCTCAGCGCCTCGAGCGCCGGGGCGATCCGGCGCAATGCGGCGCTGCTGCCCGGCTATTCCTTCATGCTGGGTCTCCTGGCGCTGCTCGGCTTCTTCGCCATCGCGGCGGGCGTCGGTTCGCTGCCGGAGTTCGCGGCGGGCTTCAAGCAGTATGGGGGCAGCTTCGCGATCCCGGCGCTGTTCATCCACTCCTTCCCGTCCTGGTTCGTCGGCATCGCCTTCGCGGCCATCGGGATCGGCGCGCTGGTGCCTGCGGCAATCATGTCGATCGCCGCGGCGAACCTCTATACCCGCAACATCCATCGCGAATTCATCAACCCGAACGTGACGGACAAGCAGGAATCGCAGGTCGCCAAGTGGGTGTCGCTGATCGTCAAGGTCGGTGCGCTGGGCTTTATCCTGTTCCTGCAATCGTCCTACGCGGTGCAGCTGCAGCTGCTCGGCGGGGTGTGGATCATCCAGACGCTGCCGGCCGTGATGCTCGGCATCTATACGCGGTGGTTCAACTCGTGGGCGCTGCTCATCGGCTGGGCCGCGGGCATGATCATCGGGACCTGGATGGCGTTTGCCGGTTCGGCGGTTCCCGGCGTGCTGTCCAACTACTTCACGCTGTCGCTCGGGGGGCTCGAGATTCCGGCCTATGGCGCGCTCTTCAGCGTCATCATCAATCTCGTCGTCGCCATCATCCTGACGCCGGTGTTCAACAGCATGGGCGCCAAGGAGCGTCTCGACGAGACCGTGCCGGCCGACTACCTGGCCTGAGGCGATCGGTCTTGCAATGCGTTTGGGGGCGGCCTTCGGGCCGCCCCTCTTGTTTCAGCTAGTCAGGAAATCGTCGCGGGCGGGGGTGAAGCTGTCGAGGAGGCGCCCGCGTTCGAGCGCCCTCACGCCGTGGATCAGGTCCGAGGGCACGATGAAGCTGCCGCCCTGGGCGACAATCTCGGTGCGCCCGTCAATGGTCACCTCGAAGCGCCCCTCGGCGACGTGGCTCGCCTGCACATGGGGGTGGGAATGGAGCGCGCCGACGGCGCCCTCCTCGAAGGCGAATTCGACCAGCATCAGCTCCGGCGTATGGATGAGCACGCGACGGCGATTGCCGGGGGCGATCTCGGTCCAGGGGGTCGCCTCGGGCTGTGCGAACAGTCTTGGCATCGTTTCCTCCGGTTTGCAGCGGGTGGGCCGAAATTACCCGCCGGCGCGGCCGGCGGGTAGGGCCAGCCATTCGGCCGGACCGGATTTTCGATGTGATGATGTAGGTGCCTTAAGGGCCCCCCCTTGAGGGGAGGGTGGCGGCAGCCGGGTGGGGGTAAGCAACGCGCGCTGGCGTTTGTGGAAAGGACCCCCACCCCTGTCCCAGCGCCTCTGCCGAGGCCTTCTCCGCTCAAATCGATCCACCGGATCGATTTGCCCCTTCGGGTCGCCAGGGGGGAGGGAGACGAGGTGGTATCGTCTTGCCGCTGTTCCTGTAGTTGATTTTATTCGAGGCCGAGCGTGCCGGTAAGTTTAGAGAGGTCTTCGGCGAGTTCGGTGATCGGGCCCTGCAGGGCCAGCCGGTCCTTGTCGGTCAGCTTGTCGTAATTCTGGTAGCCGTCTGCCGTCTTATACTTGGCAAGAACTGTGTCGACCGTCTTGAAATTCCCGTCGATCTTGTCGGCCAGTGCCGAATCTTCCTTGGAAACCAGGGGGCGGAGCAGATCGACGATCTTTTCGGCGCCATCGACATTGGCCTGGAAGTCGTAGAGATCGGTGCCGGAATAGCGGTCTTCCTCGCCCGTGATCTTGCTCGAGGCGACTTCCTCGATGAGGCCCGCCGCGCCCCCCACCATCACCTTGGGCTCGACCGTGAGGCCCGCGATGCGGCTCTGCAAGTCCTTGATATCCTTTAGCAGTTTGTCGGCATAGGGCTTGGCGCCGGCGACATCGCTCTTGGCGAAGAGCAGGTATTCGATGCGATGGAAGCCGGTGAAGCCCGGGTCCTGCTCCTTCTTTTCGTGATCGTCGGCGCGGCTGTCGATCGAGGCGTCGAGGTCGGAGAAAAGCTCCGCCAGCGGCTCGACGCGCTCGTAGTAAACCCGGCTCGGCGCGTACAGATTTTTGGCGGTTTCGATGTCGCCTTTCTGTATGGAGTCCACGAATTTCTGTATGGTGATCACGAGCTGGTCCACCTGCTGGCCGACATAGATTTTGTAGTCGGAAATCGGCTGCACCAGGTCGAGCGGCGAGACCGCCGCCTGGGCGGTGCCGGACAGCAGCGCCAGGGCGAGGCCGGCGAGGAGGAGGGTTCTGCGCATCATAGTCTCCCTGTCAAGACGGCGTCTCGGATGACGCCGGAAAATGCTTTGGTGAGTGAAATACTCAAGTTTTAGGACGGAATGCCGCCCATCGGGGCGGCCTCCGATCAGGCGGCCGCCGCCTCCATCAGCGACTGGCCGAGATAGTGATAGGGGCCGGTGGTGCCGGGCAGGGCGAAGAAATAGCCGCCGCCGGTCGGCTTGATATATTCCTCGAAGGGCTCGCCATTGAGCCGGCCCTGCACGGTGAGAAAGCCGCTGCCGAGATTGGCCTGGAAGCAGGTGAAGATCAGCCCCATGTCGAGCTGGCCCGCCTTGTTGGCGCCGCGCGAATAGGAATAGCCGCGCCGGAGGATGACGTTCTCCTCGCTGCCCGGCGTGCGCGGGTTGGCGCGGCGGATATGGGCCGTGAGGGGGGTGATCTTGCCTTTCGGGTCGTTCGAGAAATCCGGGGTGTCGTGCTCGTCCCTGCCGCCGAGGGGGGCGCCGGACATTTTCTGGCGGCCGACGATCTGCTCCTGCTCGATGAGCGGCGTGCGGTCCCATTGTTCGACCAGCATGCGGATGATGCGGACGACGTGATAGGAGCCGCCGGCCGTCCAGGCCGGTTCGTAGCGGCTGGGCTGGACCCAGACCAGCTTGTCCATCAGCGAGCCGTCGACGGTATCGGGATTGCCGGTGCCGTCCTTGAAGCCGAGCAGGTTGCGCGGCGTTTCCCAGCCGCCGGACTGGACGGAGGATTGCGGCAGGAAACCGTCCTGCTTCCAGCGCACCATGAGCGAGGCGGGGGTGTTCTTGATGATGTCGCGTAGGGCGTGAAGGTTCACCTGGGGCGAGTTGGAGCAGAACTGGATGAGCAGATCGCCATGGCACCAGTCGGCATCCAGCCGGTCATTGGGAAAGGCCTTCATTTCCTGCAGCGCCGCGGGCTTCAAATGGGCGAGGCCGAAGCGGTCGTCAAAGAGCGAGGCGCCGACCGAGAGCGTCGCGGTGAGATTGTTGGGCGCGATCTCGGGCCCCATGATGCCGGAATCGGGCGGCGGAAATTCGGGCTTGTCGGTGGGCGCCGCGCCGCCCTGGGTCAGGAAGGCGAAGCGCTGGGTGAGCAGCTTGAAGAGGTCGGCGAGGCCCGCCTGGTCCTCCACCAGCACATTGAAGGCGGCGACGAGGCTGGCCGCCGGCTGCGGCGTGGTGATGCCGGCCTGGTGGATGCCGTAGAAGGGCACCCGCTGCATGGCCGGGTCCGGCGCCGGCGTATCGGCCCAGCCGTCGCTCGGTCCCATGGTTTCGGCGCGGGCGGTGCCGGAGAGCGTGCCGATGAGCGCCGCGCCGCCGGCGAAGGCGGCCGCGCCCTGGAACATGGCACGGCGGGCCGGGGATTCGGGGCCGTCATGGTCCTTCGGCTTGCGGCGGGTAAAGAGCTGGTGCGGGAAGGGGCAGCGCGCCATCCGTGCCTCCTAGGAAACAGTGTTGAGGCCGAGTGCGGAAAGCAGGTCGGTCATGTCGGCGCCGAGATCGGCGAGTTGCGGCTTGAGCGCCGCGGCATCGGGTTGCGGCCTGGCGAGCGCCGCCTCGACGGCGCCGAGATCGGTGTCGATCTTGGCGGCGAGCGCCTTGTCGGCGCGCGCGGTCAGCGGCTGGAACAGGTCGACCACCTTGCGCACGCCCTTGATGCGGTTCGCCGCATCGGCCGGATCGCCGGGATTGCCGGCGAGCGCGGCGACGGTATCGCCGGCCCCGGCGACGATCTCGCGCGGCGCGGCCGTGGTGGCGCTCACCGCGCCGGCGAGGGCGGTGGCGCTATGGGCGGCGGCATCGGCATTGCCGGCGGCGCTGGCGGATGCGCCCTCGAGCGATTTCACGAGGCTGGCGAGCGAGGTCGGGCCGCTGGCGAGCGGGGCGGCATCCTGCTGGAAGAGATGGAGCACGGGCGACAGCTGCGCGAAGGCGGCATCGGCCGCCTCGAGCTGGGTCCTGGCAGCGGCTGTATCGCCGGCCTTCAGCGCCTTGGCGGCGAGCGAGGTGGCGTTGGCGAGCTGCTGCGCCGCCCCGATGGCGAAGACGCGATATTCGGCGGTCGGGCCGACCAGGTCGACCAGGCTCGGCGGCTTGGGCAGCGCATTGGTCGAGCCGTCGGCGGCGACCACGTTCAGCGTGCCGCGCGGGTTGGAGAGCAGGCCGCAGGTCATCTGGTAGGTGCCGGGTTCGAGCCGGGGCGTCAGCGTGACGGTGAAGCCCGGCGCGATATTCTCGCGCTCGGCAACGACCAGGACGCCGCTGAGGATTTCCCATTCGATGGCGTGGTCGGAGACATTGCGGATCTGGAACTCGGGCGCGCCGGCGGGGACCACAAGACGATCGGGCGTGCAGGTCTTGTCCGACACTTCGACGGCGATGGCGCCATTGCCGGTCACGGGCCGCGCGGCGGGGCGCAGCGCGACATAGACGACGCCCAGCGCGACCACCACCAGGGCGAGGACGCCGATGGCGCCCAGCAGCAGGAGTTTCAGACGGTTCGACATGGCTCAGGTGGCGTTGCGATGCCGCGCCGGGAGCACCGGCAGGCCGAAGAAGAAGATGGGCAGCGCGACGACCAGGAAGACGAGATAGACGATCACCTCGGAGGCGGTCGGCATGTCCTGGTAGCCGAGAATGCCGGCAAGGAAGGTGCCGAGCGGGGAATCCATGGGCAGCGCATGGCTCCAGTCGAACACCACCTGCTGCAGGCCGTTCCACAGGCCCGCCTCGTGCAGCGCCCGGACGGAGCCGGCGAGCAGCCCCGCGGCGACGATCAGGATGAACACGGCGGTCCAGCGGAAGAAGTGCGACAGATTGATCTTCACGCCGCCCCAATAGATGGCAAAGCCGACGATCGCCGCGCAGACGAGGCCGAGCACGGCGCCGGCGCCGGCCCAGAGGCCGCTCGATTGCTGGAAGGTGGCGAGCAGGAAGACCATGGATTCAAAGCCTTCGCGGGCGACCGCGAAGAAGACGAGGCCGACCAGGGCGATGCCGTGATGGTGGTTGGTTGCGCTCAGCGCCGCGTCGATCTCGTTCCTCAGCCCCGTACTGATGGTGCGCGAGGCCTTCTTCATCCAGAACACCATGGAGGTGAGCATGAACACGGCGACCAGCCCGATCACCGCCTCGAAGAATTCCTGCTGCTTCTGCGGGAAATCGCCGCCGATGATGGCGAGGAGCAGCCCCGCCGCGGCGCAGAGCAGCACGGCGATGGCGACCCCCGCCCAGACGGCGAACAGCCAGTTCCGGCGATTGGTCTTGACGAGATAGGAGGCAACGATGCCCACGATCAGCGAGGCTTCGATGCCTTCGCGCAGCATAATCAGGAATGGAACGAGCATGGGCAGGCGCCAACTGGATATTGCGTCCGTGCGGTACCAAACATGATCGGCAGCGTCAAGTTTATCTGACCGAGAGAGTCAACTTTATCGCAGCCACCAGCCATTCGGCTGGACCGGCCTTTCGATGTGGGCAGGTAGGGAGCGCGTGGCCCATCCTTCGACAGGCTCAGGATGAGGTCCGGGCTGTTAATAGGCCGGCGCCACTTCCGACGCCCAGGGAGCGCGCTGCCCATGGTTCGAGGCTCGCCCCGGATCAAGTCCGGGGCTCGCACCTCACCATGAGGTCGGTCTTGCTTGCAGCACCTCATCCTGAGGTCCGGGCTGTTAGTCGGTCGGCGCCACTTCCGACGCCCTCATGGTGAGCCTGTCGAACCATGGGCAGCGCGCGCTGACGGTTCAAACTGGATTCCCGCCTTCGCGGGAATGACGAAGGGGATGGGAGCAAGGCCGAGCTCCAGCCGCGACGTCATTCCCGCGGGAGTCCAGTTTCCTTCAAGCGCACGCGGCCCGACGGTATTTGCCCACGACGCGGCCGACATGGTGGGCGACGATGCGGGTCGAGAGGGGGCGGGGGTCGGCGGGGAGCGCGAAGGGGGCGTATTGGGAGAGGATGCCGCGTTCGATCGCGGCGGCGTCGATATTGGCGAGGAGGCGCTGCACGGCGGCGGCGACGCGGGGGCGGGGCCAGTAATAGCGCACCCGGTCGGAGAGGCCGAAGAGGCGCATGGCGGCGGCGCGGTCGTCATCGGGGATATAGGCGCGCCACTCCGAAGGATCGTGCTCCATCTCGTCGGCGAGGATGGCGAGCACGCCCGAGGGGGCGACGCTGAGCTGCGCCTCGATATGGGCCATGGCGACCACCGCCTCGCGGAAGGCGAAGGTCAGCTCCGGGCCGACCTTGAGGATGGCGAAATGGTCGGCGACGAGCGCCGCGAGCGCGGCTTCCGACTGGTAGTCGGTGGAGTGCGCTTCGAAGACGGCGTTGGGGATATCGAAGATGGTTTCGGACAGCTCGGCGGCCTTGGAGGGGTCGTAGGCGAGCACGTCGGCATTGCCGAAATCGACGCCCGGCTGCACGACGACGCCGATGACGCGCTCGAGGGCGGGACGGAGGCCGCGTTCGGCGAAGGCATCCTCGTGCATGGCGAGGGTGGTTTCGACCGATTCCGGGGTGGTGACGGCGATGCCGGCGAGGCCCGAGGTTTCGCCGCCGGGGATGGGCACTTCCGTGCCGATGACATAGGCGAGCTCGCGGCCGCTGGCGGCGGCCTCGGCGATGGCGCAGAGATCGGCGGCGCGGTCGGCCTTGGTCGCCTCGTCGAGGAAGGCGTCGTCGGCGCAGGCCATGGAGGCGTCGAGGTGGATTTTGGTGAAGCCGGCTTCGACAAAGGCGGCAATCATCGCCTTGGCCTTGTCCATGGCGAGGGCGGCGGGCTCGCGGCGCCAGGGATTGGGGCCGAGATGATCGCCGCCGAGGACGATGCGGGCGGGGTCGACGCCTTCGCCGGCGGCGAGGATTTCGATGAAATTGCGGAAGCCGGCGGGCGTCATGCCGGTATAGCCGCCGAACTGGTTGACCTGGTTGCAGGTCGCTTCGATGAGGATGGGGGCGTCGTCATGGGCATAGGTGGCGAGCACGGCGCGGAGCGTATCGGCGTGCGCGGTGCACCAGGAGGGGATGCCCATGGCCGTGCCGGCTCGGTTGGCGGCGGCGATGTCGCGCAGGATGCTCATGGGGTCGCCTCCACCGGCTGGGCCGCGCGGCTGGCGAGGAAGGCGTCGATCTCGTCCGGGGTCGAGTTGCCCTCCATGGGGCCGATCTTGCCGACGGCGAGCGCGCCGGCGGCATTGGCGCGGCGCAGCGCCTCAGGGAAGGGCACGCCCATGGCATGGAGCGTCACCAGCGTGGCGCAGAAGCAGTCGCCGGCGCCGGTGGGGTCGGCAACGGGCACGGCGAAGGCGGGGAGGTCGATGTCCTCGCCCTGCCGCGTCAGCCCGCACGCGCCGCGTTCGCCGCGCTTGAGCACGACGATCTCGGCGCCTGCCCCGATGAGCCGCGGCGCCCAGGCCTCGAAGGTTTCGCCGGGGAACAGCACGGCGGCATCCTCCTCGCTCGGGAGGAAGAAGCTCGACAGCTCCGTCAGCACGTCCACCGTGCGGCGATAGGCCGGATCGCCCAGCAATTCCTTGCGGATATTGGGGTCGAGCGAGAGCTTGACGCCACCTTCGCCGAGGCGGCGGGCGAGGGTGAGGAGGCGCGCGCCCATGGCAGGGTCGCCCAGCGAGGAGCCGGAAATGTGGAAGATTTGGATGCCGGCGCCGAGCAGCGCGGCGGCGAGGTCCTCGGGCTCGCCGATCCGGGCCGCCGCCGAATGGGCGATATTGAAGACGAAATCGCGGCTGCCGTCGTCATTATAGCTGACGAAGGCCGAGCCGGTGGGGAGGTTAGGGACCGTGGCGACGAGGTCGGTCGAGACGCCGTCGCGCCGCAGCCGCCCGAGGATCACGTCGCCGAAGGCGTCGCCGCCCACGGCGCCGGCAAAGAGCGCGCGGGCGCCGAGCTTGCCCGCCTGGTCGATGAAGATGCCGGGCGCGCCCGAGGGGTAGGGGCCGGCATAGCGCGTCGGCGCGCGATGATGGCCGTTGCGCTCGGCCGCGACGAATTCAACGAGCAATTCGCCCGCCGAGCCGATGACAGGTTGGCCCATTTGGTATTCCCCTCGGTCCCCCGACGGCAACATAACGGGAGAGATTGGAGAGGCGCCAGTCTTGTTGTTTCGGCTGAAGGTAAAGAAAGGCCCCCTCACCCGGCGCTGCGCGCCGACCTCTCCCCCCGAGGGAGAGGTGAAGGGGCAGTGCCGGGCCGCGGCGTCACCTCTCCCTTTGGGGGAGAGGTCGGATTGCGCCAGCAATCCGGGTGAGGGGCCTCCGCCTCAGCCGAACACCACGGTCTTCCGCCCATTGAGCATGATGCGGCTTTCGATGTGGAGTTTTACCGCTCGGGCGAGGACGCGGGATTCGATATCGCGGCCCTGGGCGATGAGGTCGTCGGGGCTCATGGCGTGGTTCACCCGCGCCGTTTCCTGCTCGATGATCGGGCCTTCGTCGAGGTCGGGGGTGACGTAATGGGCGGTGGCGCCGATCAGCTTGACGCCGCGCTCATGCGCCTGGTGGTAGGGCTTGGCG